>JAZQER010000027.1:0-6298 GCA_045539095.1 Acutalibacteraceae bacterium
GAGCCGCCGAACAGACCTTCTCGGGCCTTGCAGGACTTGGTGACCTTATTGTTACCTGTACCTCAAAGCATTCGAGAAACAACCGTTTTGGAAATTTAGTTGGTAGCGGTGTGCCCGTAAAAGATGCGCTCGAAACAGTCGGTACGGTAGAGGGCTACTATGCCGCAAAAATGACAATGGAGCTTGCGCGCAAATATAACGTCAATATGCCGATTGCAGAGGTCTGCTACGGCGTACTTTACGAAAACCTACCCCTAATGAGAACGGTTGAATATTTGATGACCCGTCCCTTCGGCGCAGAGTAGGGAACGACCTGTGTGTCGTTCCGAGGACAAAGGGCAAAAAAATAATTATAAAAAGCAAAAACCGCAGGCCGATTGGCTTGCGGTTTTAAGTTATTGCTTTGTTGCCGAGCGAGCTTAGATAGCTCTTACAACCTTGCCTGAACGAAGGCAACGGGTGCAGACATTGATTCGACGGGGTGAGCCGTTAACGATGGCTTTAACCTTAACAACATTGGGCTTCCAAGTTCTGTTAGTTCTTCTGTGAGAATGAGAAACCTTAATGCCGAAAGCAATTTCCTTGCTGCAGATATCACACTTTGCCATGGACACTGCACCTCCTTTTAGTTTTGCCTGATTGGCATATATCGTCCTATCAGTTATTCAATAGCAAATGATATGATAACAGAAAAACAGAGATTTTGCAAGTGTTTTTTTAAAAAAATATATATTTGTTGCAAATAGGCAGTATTTTTGATACAATTAGCAGAGAAATGAGGCTATATGTATGATAAAGGCAGTAATTTTTGATTTAGACGGTACGCTTACCGATACAATTGGCGACCTTGCCGCCGCCGTAAACTTCGTTCTTCAAAAGAATGGGTATCCCACCCATAAAACTGAGGAGTTTTATTATTTCGTCGGCACGGGATCCTATAATCTTGTTAAAAAGGCAAGCCCTGAGAATTTACCCGAAGAAAAAATATTTTCGATGGTTGAGGAGTTTTTTGAGTATTACGGCGAACATTATCTTGACCGCACAAAGCCGTATGACGGCGTCTCTGAGATGCTTTTTGTTTTAAAACAAAAGGGAATCGGTCTTGCAGTCTGCTCAAATAAGATTCAGAAAATGACCGAAAAGGTAGTTGAAAAGTTTTTCGACGGCATCTTTACATATACATTCGGTCAGAATGATAAATTCCCCCTAAAGCCCGACCCTGCGGCGCCTCTTTGGATAGCAGAGCAGCTTGGAGCAAAGCCAGGTGAGGTCATATTCGTGGGCGATTCGGGAGTCGATATGAAAACGGGTAAAAATGCGGGCTTTACCGCCGTCGGCGTTTCGTGGGGCTTTAGAACGGTAAATGAGCTTCGCGAAAACGGAGCCGATTACATAATTGATTCAGCAAGCGAGCTTTTAAAAATTATAGAGAAGGTGTAAATATGAAAAGGACGGACTATCTTTCCTGGGACGAATATTTTATGGGCATCGCAGAGCTTTCAGCCCAGCGTTCAAAGGATCCCTCCACACAGGTCGGAGCCTGTATTGTAAGTAGTGACAATAAGATACTCTCGGTCGGTTATAACGGAATGCCCCGCTGCTGTGACGACGATATGTTTCCGTGGGACAGAGAGGGAGATAATCTTAACACAAAGTATTTCTATGTCTGCCACGCTGAGCTTAACGCCATTCTTAATTTCAGAGGCGGCTCTTTAGAGGGTAGCCGAGTTTACGTAACCCTCTTTCCCTGTAATGAGTGTGCTAAGGCTATAATCCAATCGGGAATTTCTGAGATAATCTATAAGAGCAATAAATATGAGGGAACAGACTCTGTGACTGCATCTACCAGAATGTTCGAAGCGGCAGGCGTAAAGCTCACCCCCTACACCGCCGGCGGCAAAAAGATTGAGTTTGAATTGTAATGCAACTGCCGTAAAGAAAATCCAACAGGCTTACGAATTACGATTATAGCACTAACGGATATTATTTTATTACGATATGTATTCGTAACCGAGAAAATTTATTGTGTGATATTGTAGGGGACGGCGCCTTCGACGTCCCGAAAACGGTTTTAACAAAAATAGGGCGAGTAGTAGAAAAATATATTTTATCAAGCAATAATATTGAGGACGTTACGGTTGAAAATTTCGTAATAATGCCGAATCATATACATATACTTCTTTTTGTTGACAATCCCGACGGGACGTCGAAGGCGCCGTCCCCTACAAATGGGAAGATTCCGCATTATGTCGGAACGTTAAAAAGATTTTGCAATAAAGAAATAGGAGAAAATGTGTTTCAGCGTTCATACCACGATCATATAATTCGCAATGAAACTGATTATAGAAAAATATATGAATATATAGAATCAAATCCGTCAAAATGGCAGGAAGATTCTTATTACGGATAAAAGATCGTGGTTTCATGGTCTTTTTTGCATATTATAAGGAATTTACACGCTCTCATTCGTATAATAATTGAAAGGGTCAGACGTGACCTTGGAATTTGGAGGAAAGCCTATGGATAACGGTGCCTGTAGCTACCGCCGTTTCCTCGAAGGAGATGAAAGTGCCTTTGACGAGATAATGAAGGAGCTGTTTTACAGCCTTGTTTTTTTCGTAAACCGCTATGTGAAGGACGTTCACGCGGCAGAGGACATTGCTATGGATGTTTTCTCAGAGCTTATTGTTCATCCCCGCCGCTACAACTTTAAGGTAACTCTTAAAACCTATCTTTTTATGCTTGGTAAAAGCCGTGCGCTTGATTACATAAAGCATCGCAGGATTATTGGCTTTGTAGAGCTTTCTGAGGCAGACGAGCTTTCTGCCGATGAAAAGAGCCTTGAAGACGCGGTTATTCAAAATGAGCGAAAGCGAAAAATAAACAAGGCTATTGAGAAACTGCCGCAGGATATGCGTGCGGTCATTCATCTTTTCTATTTTGAAGATATGACTTATCGTGATGCCGCAAAGATTTTAGGCAAGAATGCAAAACAGATAGATAATCTTTTATATCGCGCAAAAGAGCAGCTTCGCATCATACTCTCGGAGGATGGTGAGCAGTTATTATGAAAAATTTAAATGAATATAAGGCGGAAATTTTTGCCCGCAGTGAAAAAAGAATAAAAGAGCGAAGAGAAAGACGTGTGCGCGCCTTTGCTGTGGCATTGCCCCTTTGCCTGATTTTAGTATTTGGAGGAATTATATTTGTTACCGAATTGAATATAGCAGGTTTTAACAGCGTACTCGATGAAAACGCGGAAGCGGGAACAACCGAAAACGCAGACGGTATAGGCGATATACAGAGTCTCAGATTTGCTTCATTCACGGTAACTTACGGCGATAAAGAGATTATTGTTGATAATCCCGAAAAGACCGCAGATGTGTATTATGCTTTCCGTGATGCTTTTGCCAATACTGACGGCGGGGACTTTAAAATCGAATATAATGACAATGCAGCCAACGGCAACTTGGAAGAGGAAAGTATAAACCGCTATACCGTCTGCTTTGAAACAGCAGATGGCATCAAAGAAAAATATCAGCTTTCAGGAAATGTGCTTTATAATCTTCAAAGCCGCGCTGAGACGGTGCTGACAGAAATTCAGTTAAATGAGTTAAAAGAACTTTTGCATATTGCAGAATAAGAAAGGAGTGTCGGTGTATGAAAAAGAAAAGGTGGATTTTGCCGCTTGTAATTGTCGGTGTGGTTCTTGTCGCGGCAGTGTTTGTTTTCGGTGGACTGTCAAGTAACAAAGGCTACGGAATTTCGACAGGTAGACTTTATTTTGCAGACATCGGCACCTATCTTATAGACGATAATGATAACGCAATGCATGTGGCTGATCACACCAAAAAACAGGACCTTTTTGAAGGGTATGAAAGCGGCGACAGGGTAATTATTTTACACGGACCCGTTGCCGAAAGTTATCTCGCACAGACTGAGGGCTATGCCGTTTTACGTATTGGTAAAAGTGACGGCAGCTTTAAGCCCTCGGACGAAACCCTTGGTATAGCGACTTTGGACGATGACGGAGCAATACTTACGGGTAAAAAAGTAGACTTCGAGGCGCAGTATATCCGTACGGGCTGGAATGATGAGGACGATTATCCTATTACGAGGGTTATACGCTCGGTAGCCGAACTGAACGCTTATATTAACCAAAATAATGATAAGTATTATCTTGGCCACAGAGAAAATCCTGCAACGGATTCTACTATAGGTTTTTTAGATGCAGCAGATAAGTATGATGAGAATTATTTCAAAGAGCAGATACTTATAATGGTGTTAGTGGGAGAAGGTAGCGGCTCTGTAAGGCATAAGGTAAACTACGTTAAAGACGGCTCGGACAGAAGACTTTATATTGACGTTCACAGAATCGTACCTGAAGTCGGCACTGACGATATGGCGGGCTGGCATATCCTGATAGAGCCCGAAAAGGGCGTAACGGTGGATAGTGAAGCCAACGTTACCGTGCTGATTGACGGTATTGACCCGAAACGCAACCCTAAGCCCGTGACGGCTAGTAAATATTTTGCAAATTTCTCCATACATGTTATTGACGGCTTTGAGTATGCCATATACGATATAAGCGAAGGCTCATCGTTCGGGGTGGATATCTGGCCATCTGGCAGAAATGAAGAAAAGCTGACGGTAGGCTTCGACGAGAAGTTTGCCGTTTGCGGAACCATGCTCGAAACTGAAAAAATAAGGCTTGCGGGCTACGATGTCGTTAAAGGCACCTACAGCGGCGATAAAATGTGGTATTATATGATTATTGAAGGTGTCGCCGGTACCTATTATATACAAAGTAACGGCGCTGAAAATTGGTGGGACCTTTACGGAGCGGAGGCTATGCGGATGCTTGATACCCTGCGGGTCGCCGAGGGTATAATCCGCGAGGACGATGCGATTGCAATTGCAAAGGGCGTTGCAACCGTGGAATATGATACGATTGAAGCCGAATATGATGCGTTGAGCGGAATATGGACGGTAGTGCTTTTCAAAGAAAACACAGCAGGTGGCGACCAAACGGTCAGAATCACCCACGAAGGTAAGGTTATAAACTTCAAATACGGAGAGTAGGGGGAGTAGTAATGAAAAAATCGAGAATAGTTTTAAGCTTCGTCAGTACGCTTTTGGTTTTAGTGCTCTGCTTTAGCCTTTGCGGATGTAGCAACGATGTCAAAGCGCGCGACATTATGCAGGGTATTAAAGCAAATGAGGTTGTGAGCGTAGATGATATTAAGCCACAAAATGTCCGTATGACCGATTTCGCGCTACGGCTTATGAGCGCATCTGAAAAGAAAAACGAAAACACCCTTATTTCGCCGCTTTCGGTAATATCCGCACTTGCAATGACGGCAAACGGAGCCGATAAGGAGACCCTAGCAGAGATGGAAGCGGTTTTCGGTATGAAGCGCGACGAGGTGAATTCCTACCTTCACGAATATATGAAGAGCCTTAAAAACGATGAAAAATATAAGCTTTGCCTTGCAAATTCAATATGGTTTAACGAGGCTGCGCGTTTTTCCGTAAATAACGATTTTTTACAGAAAAATGCCGACTATTACAAAGCCGATATTTTCGAGGCGGCATTCGACCGACAGACTTTGCGTGACATAAATAATTGGGTAGACAATAAAACCGACGGTATGATACCGAAGGTGCTTGATGAAATTCCACAATCTGCCGTTATGTATCTTGTAAACGCACTTGCCTTTGAGGCGGAGTGGCACAAGATTTATGAAAAGCATCAGGTAAGAAGCGGTGAGTTTACAAACGCCGAGGGCAAAAAGCAAAAGGCAGATTTTATGTACAGCACTGAGGGACACTACCTTGAGGACGAGAAAGCGACAGGCTTTTTAAAAAGCTACAAGGGCAATTATGCTTTTGTTGCCATGCTGCCAAAAAAAGGAGTGAGCGTGACCGATTATTTAACCTACCTTGACGGTGAAAAACTGAGTGCTTTGCTTCAAAATCCTGAATATGCAAGTGTTTATGCGGCAATTCCAAAGTTCGAAACCGAGTTTGAATGCGAAATGTCCGCGGCTCTTAAAAATATGGGCATGACCGAGGCTTTTGATGTTAACAATGCAGATTTTGAAGGGCTTGGCAAATCAACCAACGGTAATATCTGCATCAGTCGTGTGATTCATAAAACCTATATCTCGGTTGCCGAAAAGGGTACGAGGGCAGGCGCAGTAACGGTTGTTGAAATGAATGACGGCGCTATGGCACCAATAGAGACCAAAGAGGTATACCTTACAAGACCCTTTGTATAAGTCGGATCGTAGCCATG
>JAZQER010000028.1:0-9249 GCA_045539095.1 Acutalibacteraceae bacterium
ATCTCCGATAGATCACCAAATAACAAAAGACCCAAAGGTGGGTCTTTTGTTATTTTCTAATACAGAGAGATGAGAACTCCGGGAGTTCGTCGAAGCAGTACAAAATGCGCGATAGCATTTTGTAACTGTGAAGTCTCGAGCACCTCAAATTGTTTTGGGAACCGCTCGGAGCGGTCAAAACAATGAGGGCACAGAGTATCTCCGATAGATCACCAAATAACAAAAGACCCAAAGGTGGGTCTTTTGTTATTTTCTAATACAGAGAGATGAGAACTACTCTGACAAGCATTTTGCTTTTTTATATAAAACTTGTTGACGAAAAACTAAATAAATAGTATAATGATAATTAATTAATTTTTAAGGAGAGCAAAATGCCACATAAAAGTTATTCTACAATTTCGCCTGAAATAGAAAAGCTTTCTAAACTCTGTCTCATGAATGACAGGATTGATCCGGAGCTTTTTTCAATAAATAAAGTTAATCGCGGTCTTCGTGACCCAAAGGGTAAAGGTGTTCTCACTGGACTTACCGAAATATCAACAAGCTATCACATCCGTGAAATTGACGGAGTTACCACACCGATTGATGGCGAGCTTTATTACAGAGGAATAGATATTAACGATCTTGTGGACGGATTTTTGTCTGAAAATCGTTTCGGATTCGAAGAGACTGTTTATCTTTTGCTATTTGGTAATCTTCCAAATAAAGAAGAATTAACTTCTTTCAACCATATCTTGGCAGCTAACCGTATTTTGCCGAGAAATTTTGTTCGTGACGTTGTAATGAAGGCGTCAAACGCTGACATAATGAACTCTCTTGCTAAGAGCGTTCTTACGCTTTATTCCTATGATGACAATGCAAACGATACTTCGATACCGAATGTTTTAAGACAGTCTATCAGACTTATTGCTACTTTTCCTCTTTTATCTATTTACGCATATCATGCTTACTCTCATTTTAGAAAGGGAAAAGCGCTTGTTATTAACAATCCTAATCCTAAGCTTTCTAGCGCTGAGAATATTCTTTCTATGCTTAGACCTGATTCTAAATATACTGCGCTTGAAGCGAAGATTCTTGACCTGGCTTTAGTCCTTCACGCCGAACACGGGGGCGGTAATAACTCTACCTTTACAAACAGAGTTGTAACCTCATCGGGTACTGATACATATTCTGCTATCGCGGCAGCTCTTTGTTCGCTTAAAGGTCCAAAGCACGGTGGCGCTAATATTAAGGTTTGCCAGATGTTTGACGCTATGAAGAAGGAGATACGCGATTGGACTGATGAAGAGGAGATAGAAGATTATCTCAGAAGAATGCTTAATAAGGATGCTTTCGATAAGTCGGGACTTATTTACGGAATAGGTCACGCTGTATACACAGTTTCTGACCCTAGAGCAAATATCTTCAAAAAGTTCGTTGAAGAGCTTGCTGTTGAAAAGGGAAGAAAGAAGGAGTTTGTTCTTTATTCTAATGTTGCAAAGCTCGGACCTAAGGTTTTCGCTGAGCACAAAAAATCACAGAAACCCGTCAGTGCAAATATTGACTTCTACAGCGGTTTTGTTTATTCTATGCTAGATCTTCCGCTTGAACTGTATACACCCATTTTTGCTATTGCGAGAATAGCGGGTTGGTCAGCTCACAGAATAGAAGAGCTTGTGAACTCGAGCAAAATTATTCGTCCTGCTTACCTCAGCGTTCAACCAGAGGTTGATTATATAAAGCTGGAAGACAGATAAAAAATTAAGGCTTAGCCATTCGGCTAAGCCTTTTTTATGTTTATAAAACTTCTTTAAGTCGGCTATTAACTTCAACAAGGAAGGTTTCGGTATCAACCTTGTGCTTATTTTGAAGCTTTGAGAGGAGGTAGAGGTCGCCTGTCATAACGCCGTCCTCAATAGTCCTGATAGTAGCGGCTTCGAGCTTATCTGCAAAGCTTATAAGCTCGGGAAGTTCATCGAGCTCACCGCGCTTTCTTAGGGCGCCTGTCCAGGCAAAAAGAGTAGCAACTGAATTTGTGGAGGTTGTTTCTCCCTTTAAGTGCTTGTAATAATGTCTCTGGACGGTTCCGTGGGCAGCCTCGTACTCGTATACACCTTCAGGCGAAACAAGCACAGATGTCATCATTGCGAGCGAGCCGTAAGCAGTTGCAACCATATCGGACATAACGTCACCGTCATAGTTTTTGCAAGCCCAGATATATCCTCCTTCTGAACGGATAACACGCGCAACTGCATCGTCTATGAGTGTGTAGAAATATTCAATTCCGGCTTCTTGGAATTTTTCCTTATATTCAGCCTCGTATATCTCGGAGAAAATGTCCTTAAAATGGTGGTCATACTGCTTTGAGATAGTATCCTTCGACGCAAACCAAATATCTTGCTTTGTATCAAGTGCAAAATTAAAACAGCATCTTGCAAAGGAAGCAATAGAAGTATCCTTGTTGTGAACGCCTTGAATAATACCGTCGCTGTCAACGAAATCATAGATAAGCTTTCTTGTTTCGTTGCCGTTTTTGTCGGTTGTCACAAGTTCGCACTTTGAACCCTCTGTGACCTGCATTTCGGTATTTTTATAAATATCGCCATAAGCATGACGTGCGATGGTTATAGGCTTCGTCCAGGTGGGAATATACGGTTCTATTCCGTCGACGATAATAGGTGTTCTGAAAACCGTTCCGTCAAGGATAGCTCTTATAGTACCGTTAGGGGACTTCCACATTTCCTTTAAATTATACTCAGTCATACGGGCGGCATTCGGTGTAATTGTAGCACATTTAACCGCAACTCCATATTTTTTGGTAGCAACTGCAGAATCAACAGTAACTTTGTCATTGGTCTCATTTCTGTACGGGAGTCCAAGGTCATAATATTCTGTCTTTAAATCAATATAAGGAGTTAAAAGTATATCCTTTATCATTTTCCAGATAATTCTGGTCATCTCGTCTCCGTCCATCTCAACGAGAGGAGTTTTCATTTGAATCTTGTTTGCCATTTTGTTGCTCCTTAATTAAGATTTTCTTTAGTGTAGCTGAGCAGTCCACCCGCAAGAACTATGTCCTTTGCGCGTTCTGAAAGCTCGCAGGTTACAGGGATTTCTACGTTTTTAGTCAGATTTTTAACTGTAAGCGCGCTTTTATTATTTAAGCATTCAGTAACATTTTCAATGAGAAGCTCGTCAAGAAGCTCAATTTTATCGTAATCTGACTCGTTTACAAAGCTAAGCGGAAGAATTCCGGCATTAATAAGGTTTGCTCTATGAATTCTGGCAAATGATTTTGTAAGAACCGCTTTAACACCAAGATGAAGGGGAGCGAGGGCCGCGTGTTCTCTCGAAGAACCCTGTCCGTAGTTTGCGCCACCGACAATTATACTGCTGCCAAGCTCTTCAGCGCGAGCAGGGAAGTCGGGATCACATACGGTAAAACAATGCTTTGAAATAGCCGGGATATTTGAGCGAAGAGGTAGTATCTTTGCGCCTGCGGGCATAATATGATCAGTGGTAATATTATCCTCAACTTTAAGCGAGCATTTGCATGAAATAGTATCATCAAGCGGTTTAGTAACTGGGAAAGGCTTGATGTTTGGTCCACGCAGTATCTCAACCTTTTCCGCATCTGAAACCGAAGCAGGCTCAGTAATCATATTGTCATTGATTTCAAACTCTTCAGGCATCGAAAACTCAGGCATAGAGCCAAGCTCTCTTGGATCAGTCAGATAACCTGTAATTGAAGATGCTGCTGCAACTTCCGGAGATACAAGATAAATCTGACCGTCTTTTGTACCCGACCTACCTTCAAAATTGCGGTTAAAGGTTCGAAGTGAAATTCCTGCAGAATTCGGTGACTGTCCCATACCGATACATGGACCGCAAGCAGATTCAAGAATTCTAGCCCCTGCATCTATCATATCTGATAGCATACCGTTTTTAGCGATCATATTAAGTACTTGCTTTGAACCGGGTGCTATTGAGAGAGAAACATCGGGATGAACGGTTTTTCCCTTTAAAATATGAGCTACCTTGCTCATATCCATAAGCGATGAGTTAGTGCAAGAGCCGATACAAACCTGATCAATCTTCATTTTTCCAAGCTCGGAAACCTTTTTGACATTGTCCGGAGAATGAGGACATGCAACCATAGGCTCAAGTTCAGACAGATTGATTTCTATAATTTCGTCATAGATTGCGTCAGAGTCCGCCGAAAGCTTGGTCCAAACATTCTCTCTCTTCTGGGCTTTTAAAAATTCGTATGTTATCTCATCAGATGGGAAGATAGAGGTTGTTGCGCCAAGCTCAGCACCCATATTAGTAATAGTTGCACGTTCTGGTACAGAAAGTGTTTTGACTCCCTCACCACAGTATTCTATAACCTTACCGACACCGCCTTTAACAGACATTCTGCGAAGAACCTCAAGAATAACATCCTTTGCGGCAACCCAATCACGAAGGCGGCCGGTAAGTTCGACCTTAACTATCTTCGGATAGGTGATATAGTACGCTCCGCCGCCCATCGCAACTGCAACGTCAAGTCCGCCTGCGCCGATAGCTATCATTCCGATACCGCCGCCCGTAGGTGTGTGGCTGTCAGAACCGATGAGTGTCTTGCCGGGGACACCAAAACGTTCAAGATGAACTTGATGGCAGATTCCGTTACCGGGTCGCGAGAAAAAAATTCCGTGCTTTTTAGCAACAGAGCCGATAAATCTGTGGTCATCTGCATTTTCAAAACCGGACTGTAATGTGTTGTGATCTATGTATGCAACAGAGCGCTCTGTACGCACTCTGGGGATACCCATAGCTTCAAACTCTAGGTATGCCATTGTGCCCGTTGCGTCTTGAGTCAAGGTCTGATCAATTCTTATTCCGATTTCAGAACCTTTTTTGAACTCTCCGTCAACGATATGATTTTTTAATATTTTTTCGGTAAGTGTAAGTCCCATAATCATTCCTCTTTCACGTGGAAAAATATAATAAATTATAATAACAAAAAATATTATAATTGTCAATCAGTATAATTACTTTTTCATACAGTGACCGCAAGGAGAATAGCCTTCATTGAGGGCATCATCTTCGGTTTCAAATGTGTGTAGATTTTTGTCGCTAATTGATGATATATATTTGCAGTACTGAGTATGAAATTTTTTAGAGTTTTTGTTTCCGACATAGTATGAACTTACCGGCTCGGAAGACACCGTATCGGTAACCGTAGATGATACTACTAAAGATGTTGAGTCATTGGCAGAAGAAATATCCGAACTTTCGTTTTTATATCCGTTGACATTTTTCGCTGTTTCGGTATCTGGTAACACAACTATTTGAGTCGAAGTGTCTGATGAAGTAGCGTTACTGCTTTGACAACCGACAAACAAAAACATTAGTATAAGAAATAAAATTAATATTATCAGTTTTCTCATAAAACCAACCTTTCTGAAAAGAATACTTGAAATTAACAGTGCAATTATATAAAATTAAACTAAAGGAGGTGTCATAATTGGAATTTGATAAAACGAAGCTTCGTCAGCTTAAGGACAAAGCAAACAGCCTACCGCTGACCCCCGGTGTATATATTATGAAAGATAAAAGCGGAAGCGTTATCTATATAGGTAAAGCAAAATCGCTCAAAAGCCGCGTTTCTCAGTATTTTGGCCTAGGCTCATCCCACACATTAAAGGTGCGTAAAATGGTCAGCTTAGTACACGATTTCGAGTATATCCTCTGTGACACCGAATATGAAGCACTAATGCTTGAAAGTTCGCTGATAAAGCAACATTTACCAAAATATAACATCCTTTTAAAAGATGATAAAGGTTATCACTATATTAAGATAACAAAAGAAGCGTGGCCTAAAATACAGGCTACAATGCAAAAATTAAACGATAATTCAACCTATATAGGCCCCTATTATTCGTATTATGTAGTTCGAGAGACTGTCGATGAGGCATTAAAGGTTTTTAAACTTCCGGACTGCCACCGAAGCTTTGATAAAAAAACCAAACCGTGTCTTAATTTTCATATAGGTATTTGCAGCGCGCCGTGTAAAGGGAATATTTCTAACGGAGAATATCTTGAAACGGTGAACAGCGCTGTAGATTTTATTAAAAAAGGCGGTGCAAATTCTACTGATATTTCCGAGTTAACCGATAGAATGAATAAGGCTGCAGAAGAGCTTGATTTTGAGCTTGCGGCTAGACTTCGCGACCGTATAAAGGCGATTGAAAAAAGCAAGGAAAAGCAAAAGATAGTATCATCCTCGCATAAACGTCAAGATATTTTCGCTATCGCCTGCGTCGGTGAGCTTGCTGCTGTAGCCGTACTGGTATTCAAAGAGGGACGACTAAGCGATAAAAAGCTATATTATATTGAGGGAATATCTGACAAAGGCTCGGTATATTCCGAACTTTTGTGCAGTTATTATGCTGATAACGAAATACCCACGGAAATTGTAGTAGACTCTGATTTTGAGGATAGAGTTATAGCCGAACAGCTTTTTACCTCAGAGCTTGGTAAAAAGGTGATTATTAATGTGCCGAGGATTGGCGTTCAAAAACAGCTTGTTGATATGTGTTTTTCTAACGCCGCAGAAGCGCTTTCGAAGCGAACGGAACGGAATGCAAAGGAAATGTCGGCTTTAAATGAGCTGGCAGGACTTCTCGGACTGAAAACAGTACCAAAAAGAATAGAAGCGTATGACATTTCCAACACTGCAGGTAGTGAAAATGTTGCTTCGATGATAGTTTATATTAACGGCAGACCCGATAAGTCGCTATACCGAAAGTTTAAGATAAGATCATTTGTCGGTCAGGACGATTACAAATCTATGAACGAGGTTCTTGACCGAAGATTAGGCGAGCTTAAAAAGGGAATCGACGAAAGTTTTTCCCAGTATCCAGATCTAATTCTGCTAGATGGAGGTAAGGGACAGATTTCAGCAGTTTTGCCTATTTTAAAGATGTATGGTATTGATGTTCCCGTTTTCGGAATGGTTAAAGATTCAAAGCACAGAACGAGTCACATCTGTACTGCCGATAAAGATATTCAGCTAAAGGCAACAAGAGCCTCCTTTACGCTCGTTACTGCTATTCAGGATGAGGTTCACCGTGTAGCAATATCCTACCACAAGCAACGAAGAAAGATGTCTACTCTCCAAATGGAATTGTTAAAGATTTCGGGTGTTGGCGAAAAAACGGTAAAAAAATTATTGAAAAACCTTAAAACAGTATCAGTAATAAAAAATTCAACCATAGAGGAGTTAGTTTCTGCAGGCGCAAACAGGAAAGCCGCAGAGAATATTTTCAATTATTATAACACCTAAACCTTTATTATCGGCGTCGTCATGTCGGCGCCGCATTCTTTTTTAGGTTCTAACGACAGTGAGTATAAATCGGTTGCTCTGCATTCGGTCTCAAAGACTTTTTTAGAGAATTCGGATAGTTTGTTTATTTGAGATACTTTTGTAATAATCGGTTTTATCGGATTTTCGGGTAGTTTAGAAAGAGAATTACCTGAAAAACCGAGAACGCGAACATACGGCGGCTCTTTTTTAAAATATGTGTTATCAATACCTAAAAATGCGCTGAGTATAAGTCTTCTTATCCTCGCAAGAGTGTATCTTTTGCATTTAATAAGATTGTATAATTCGTCGAGAGACGTTGCAGTTCTTAACGAAGAGTATATGAGATTTTCAATGCCCTCGCTTGTGTCGGGGAGTTTTTTAAAATCATCGATTTTTAATGAACGAAGCCGAGCTAATATAGCGGTTTCTATATTTTTAATCTGAGAAATATCAGATTCAAGCAAAATTCTAACTGCCCCTTCCGGCATATATTTTCTGAAATATTTTTCTTTATTTTGATATATATTTTCTCTTATAAGCGTAGCAGTTGAATATTTATCCTTTGAAGATAAATCATTATGTTGAGCGCCTACTCTTTTAACGGCGAAAAATTCGATTTCAGGATTAATTTTTCTCGATGCAATAATATATTCTATAGCAAGGCTGTCATTAGGATTATCAAGAAGAGAAGACAGTTCACTGTCCATTTCAAAAAGAGTCTGTTGCCTCAGCGACGCAAAAGTCTTGCCTTCTTTTACTTTTTCTTTAATTCTTTTCTCAAAATCATCCGACACGATAAGCTTTGCTGCTCTTTTAAGTTTATCTATGTCGCCGCACTCGCTTCCGAAATACAGAACATTAATACCAAGAGCATTTAACTGAGACACCGCGCCCAAAGCAAAATTCTGCGCAGTAGACATTGACCAAGGGCAGGGTAGCTCGGCTACTAAATCAGCACCGCAAAGCAGAGCTTGACGAGCACGAGAAAATTTTGATATAACTGCAGTATCGCCGCGTTGAACAAAATTGCCTGATATAACGCAAAAAACACTGTCACCGTTGTGTTTTGCGCAGTCAATAAGATATTTATGTCCGTTGTGAAAAGGATTAAACTCAGCCACAATACCTGCAATTCCCAATTTAAAACATTCCTTTATAAAATTCTTGAAAATTTTAACAATTTGAGTTATTATATAATAGTTATAGTGTGTTTCAATAATTATAACACATTTATAATGCATATACAAATAAAAAATCGCCGAGAGGCAGATAGGGGAAATAAAATGAAAATATTAGTAATTAACGCAGGAAGCTCATCGCTAAAGTATCAGCTTATCGATATGAACGGAGAGGTTCTTATCGCTAAGGGTCTTTGTGACCGTATCGGTGTCCCTGAAACAAGCAACATTGAACACAAGGTTGGAGACAAAAAGATTGAGAAGATGATTGCTATGCCTTCTCACGTTGAGGCCTTTGAAGCTGTTATCGAAGCTCTGACTTCTGGCGAGGGTAAGGTTATCGACGATATTTCCGAAATTACTGCTATCGGTCACAGAGTAGTTCAGGGTGGTAGCCTTTACAGCTCATCTGTAATTATTGACGATAAGGTACTTGCAGACATTGAGGATCTTGGCGAGCTTGCTCCTCTTCACAACCCGGCACATGCTCTTGCAATGCGTGCTTGCTTCAAGGTTTTTGGTAAAGATGTTCCTCAGGTTGCTACCTTTGATACCGCGTTCCATGCAACAATGCCTGACAAAGCTTATATGTACGGAATTCCGTATGAATTCTATGAAAAGTATAACATTCGCCGCTACGGTGCACACGGTACCTCTCATAGATTTGTAAGTGATCGATGTGCAGAGCTTCTCGGTAAGGATAAAAAGGATATAAAGATGATTACCTGCCATCTCGGTAAC
>JAZQER010000029.1:0-21879 GCA_045539095.1 Acutalibacteraceae bacterium
CGCGTTTATCTGCCACAATAATCTCCTTAAGGGAAAGGCTTTTAAACCTTTCCCTTTAACTATATATTTGTCCGAAGGACACCTTAATTTTGCGTTTTGAGTTTTGCATTCTGCATTTAAAGCCGTAGGCTTTATTTGTTCTCATCTACATCAGTATAATCTGCATCATAGACATTAGGATCGGCATTTGCACCGGCATCTGTTCCGCCCTGAGCTTGTGCCTGCGCCTCAGCGGCTGCCTTGTAAAGCTTTTCGGAAACAGCATAAACCTGCTTCTGAAGTTCTTCCTGCTTTGCCTTGATAGCCTCAAGATCCTCGCCCTTTAAGGCTTCCTTGAGAACTTCCTTAGCATCCTCAAGACTCTTCTTCTCCTCTTCGGAAAGCTTGTCGCCCATCTCATTGATGGTTTTTTCGGTGGTGTATACCATCTGGTCAGCGCCGTTTCTGATATCTACAGCTTCCTTGCGCTTCTTATCCTCAGCGGCATACTGCTCAGCCTCTTTTACAGCCTTGTCGATATCATCCTTAGACATATTAGTGGATGAAGTGATGGTGATATCGCTCTCCTTGCCTGTGCCAAGATCCTTTGCGGATACATGAACGATGCCGTTAGCGTCGATATCGAAGGTTACCTCGATCTGAGGAATTCCACGGGGTGCGGGAGCAATTCCGTCAAGGTGGAATACACCGAGAGTTTTATTATCCTTTGCAAATTCACGCTCGCCCTGAAGCACGTGCACCTCAACAGAGGTCTGACCGTCAGCAGCGGTAGAGAAGATTTGGCTCTTCTTTGCAGGGATAGTAGTATTTCTGTCGATTATCTTGGTAGATACTCCGCCCATAGTCTCGATACCGAGAGAAAGAGGAGTAACATCAAGAAGGAGAAGTCCCTTAACATCACCGCCAAGGACACCGCCCTGAATTGCAGCTCCGAGAGCGACGCACTCGTCGGGGTTGAGTCCCTTAGACGGCTCTTTGCCAATAAACTTCTGTACCGCTTCCTGAACAGCGGGAATTCTCGAAGAACCACCGACCATAAGAACCTTATGAATCTGGCTCTTATCAAGACCTGAGTCAGAAAGCGCCTGTCGGACGGGGATCATAGTAGCCTCTACGAGGTCATCGGTGAGTTCGTTGAACTTAGCGCGTGTAAGGGTTGCTTCATAGTGCTTGGGTCCGGTAGCGTCAGCAGTGATAAAGGGAAGATTGATATCGGTAGTTGTCATACCCGAAAGGTCAATCTTTGCCTTTTCTGCAGCCTCTTTAATTCTCTGCATTGCCATCTTATCGGAAGACAGATCGATGCCGTTTTCAGCCTTGAAGCCTGCAACGATCCAATCCATAATTCTCTTATCAAAGTCGTCGCCGCCAAGACGGTTGTTACCTGCAGTGGCTAAAACCTCCTGGACGCCGTCACCCATTTCGATGATGGATACGTCGAAGGTACCGCCGCCGAGGTCGTATACCATAACCTTCTGATCCTCTTCCTTATCGATAGAGTATGCCAGAGCAGCTGCTGTAGGCTCGTTGATGATTCTCTTCACCTCAAGGCCTGCAATCTTTCCTGCATCCTTGGTAGCCTGACGCTGAGCGTCGGTGAAGTATGCGGGAACGGTGATAACAGCCTCGGTAACGGAAGTGCCGAGATATGCCTCTGCATCAGCCTTTAATTTCTGAAGAATGATAGCAGAAATCTCCTGAGGGGTGTATGCCTTACCGTCAATAGAAACGGTGTTAGCTGTGCCCATATCGCGCTTTATAGAAGCAATGGTGCGATCGGGGTTAGTAATAGCCTGACGCTTTGCCACCTGACCTACCATTCTCTCGCCTGTCTTAGAAAAAGCAACTACAGACGGTGTAGTTCTTGAACCCTCTGCGTTAGCGATAACTACAGGCTCGCCGCCTTCCATAACAGCTACGCAAGAGTTAGTTGTACCTAAGTCGATTCCAATAATTTTTCCCATTTTAATATATCTCCTTTAAGATTAGTTTGTTTATCTATTCACTGATCACTGTTAATTTGCTACTTGAACCATAGCAGGGCGAACTACTGTATCGCCGAATTTATATCCCTTTTGAAGCACTGCAGCCACAACATTTTCACCAAGATTTTCGTCCTCAATATGCATTATTGCCTCGTGAATCTCTGGGTTAAATTCCTCGCCTACCTGACCAAGCTCAACAAGTCCGAGTTTGCCCGACAGATCAGATAGCTGCTTTACTATCATTTCTATACCTTTATTATATTGCTCTGTACCATGCTCATATTCAGCTGCCCTATCGGCGTTATCGAGTATCGGAAGCAGAGTTTTCATAACACTTGCCTTCGCATACTCGGCAGTAGAAACCTTTTCTCGCTCGGTGCGCTTTTTATAATTATCAAACTCAGCCGCTGTACGAAGAAGCGTATCTTTTGTCTGCTCAAGCTCTGTTTTTATCTTTTCAAGCTCAGTGTTTTTCCTTTGCTTCTTTTCCTTCTTGACTGTCTCAGCCTTTGCTTCAGGAGTCTCCTCGGTTTCGGGAGTTTTTACCTCTTCAGCCATATTTTATTCCTCCAATCCTTTAAGTACATCAGACATAATATTTCCAACGCGGCTTGCCAGATATTCAACGCTCGGAAGTAAGCTACCGTAGGACATTCTTGTAGGTCCTATAAGAGCTATCTTTCCGTATTGACGTTTATCTCCGTAGCTTGCCACTATCATTCCTGTCGGCTTAAGCTCGGTATATGCTGTATCATCCCCGAACAGGATACCAACTGGCGTTGTTACCGCTGAGAAAATATTCTGTACCGTATCGCTTCCGCTAATCAGCTCCAGCAGTTTTTTTGTCTCCACATCTCCTCTGCATATAGAGAAAAGATTTGCAGTGCCGACTACTTTGACCTGAGTACGGTTAAGCTGAGCCGCAAGCTCAAACACATTTGACAAAAACGGCGCAAGTGATAGCGCATCAATTCCTGCAAGCACGACTATGCTCTGCAGATATGCCATATCAAGGACGCCTGCATCCCTTCCGCAAATATTTTCAGCAACTATCCTATCAAACCTTGAGATCAGCTCGGATGTTATAAGACAGTCGGTACGGACAAGGCGGCTTTTTGACCTTCCGTCATCGGTTATTATAAAAATAACCGCAGTTGTTCTTCCCATCGGAAGCAAGTTTACTCGCTTTATCTTTACGCTGAGGTCTGCATTTGTCGCAACGAGCGCGGGAAGTCCGGTAAGCTCGGAAAGGATTGTCGCTGCCGAGATTCCTATACTCTCAGGGTCAGGAGAAACCGAAGATAACATTCCATCTACAACCGATTTTCCCTCCTCCGAAAGCTTCTCGGGCTGCATCAACTCGGTCACATAAAGCCTGTAGGCTTTGCTCGTCGGAACCCTACCTGCCGAGGTGTGCGGCTGCTCAAGGTATCCCATTTCGCATAGGTCGCTCATCTCGTTTCTGAGGGTTGCAGTCGAAGGCGCATTCGCGAGTCTCCCCGCTAATATCTTAGAGCCTATCGGCTCGCCATTTTCAATGTGCGCTCGCACAATCTCTGCAAGAATTGCTTTTTTGCGCAGCGTTAATTCCACCCCATAACCCCCTTCTATTTTTTAGCACTCCAAACCTTTGAGTGCTAACGCAAGTATAATTTACCACTTTATCCAGCCGTTGTCAATAGATAAATATGAAGAAATTGTAAAAAGTTTTTGACTTTCACTGACTTTTAAACTATGTAATAGTGTTTAGTAAACTCTAAATCTATAAAATTACCAAAAACTATTATTTTTTACTTGATTTTTGCTATCTCTTACTATATAAATATAGGTGTAACCGATTTTTATAAAATTGTTATCATCTCACCAAAACGGAGGTTGTTTTTATGAAAGCTATTATTAACGGAAAGTTGGTTTTCCCCGACAGAATATGCGAGGGAGTTCTTCTTATAGATAACGGAAAGATCATAGCGAGCGGCGAAAATGTAGTTGTGCCCGAAGGAGCCGAGATAATTGACGCCAAGGGTCTTTATGTAGGACCCGGTCTTCTCGATCAGCATCTTCACGGATATTCAAGCTGTGGTGAGCGCATCGATGTCATACACGATACCAAGGGTGTCGCCGAAAGGCATTTAAAGCACGGCACCACTACAATTACCCCCTCTGTCGCTTACTCTTGCACAAAGGAAGACGCTCTCAAAATAATAGAACAGTGCGTGGAGCTTTCGGAGGACCGAAATTCAACCGTTGCCGGAATTCATTTTGAAGGTCCTTTCATCAACGCATCAAAAGGCGCCAACTCTCATCTTGCGTGGGAGTATTCCGATGAGGTCTGTGATATGGTTTTTTCTGCTGCAAAAGGTCACGCTCTCCACTGCACCTACGCGCCCGAAATGCCATGGGCGCAAAGGGTTGAGGATATGCTTGAAAAGTATGGCATAAGAGCAGCTATCGGTCATACAACCTCAGATCCTGAAAATATATACCGCGCTGTTAAAAAAGGCGCAACAATAGTCACCCATCTTTTTGATGCTATGGGAAACTACCGCGACAACCCCGCCGAAACTACAGGCGATCCACAAGATTGCGTTTCGGATATTGTTCTTTCAATTCCGGGGCTCTACTACGAGCTTATCTGTGATTCAAGATGCGTCCACGTTACTGCCGTTTCACAGCGTCAGACCCTCAGAGCCGGCGGAGAAGACTATGTAATATGTCTTTCCGACTGTACCGGTAGAGCTGCTGTTTTAAATCGCGGAGATTTCCCGCCAGAAGATCCTCGAAGCGCCGAAGACCTTAACTGGAACCTACTTGGTCAGCTTTCGGGAAGCAGTCTTACAACCGCCATGAGCGTTAAAAATTTCAAGCGCACCACAGGCTGTGATATCCGCGTAGCATTCAAGTGCGGCTCAACCAACTCGGCCAAAGCTCTTGGCCTTTATGACCGCGTTGGCTCGATCGAAGGCGGAAGAGACGCTAATATCATTTTTGTTGATGAAGATTTTAATGTTAAAGAAGTGTACTTCCTCGGTGAAAAGGTAGAAGATATAAGATAGGTAAAAATCCGAACCGCAACTTTAGTGCGGTTCGGATTTTTAATTTCTATCGTGCGGTTTAAATATCAGCGACATAAGATATCCAAAACATATAGCCGCCGTAATCCCCGCAGATGTGGCGGTCAGTCCTCCCATAAAGATTCCCATAAATCCGTACTCGTCTACCGCCTTTTTTACCCCCTCGGCAAGAGAATGTCCAAAACCTGTAAGAGGCACCGTTGCGCCCGCACCGGCAAATTCAACGAGTGGTCCGTAAATACCGAGTCCCGAAAGGGCGACTCCTATAACAACAAAACTCACCAGTATACGCGCAGGAGTAAGCTTTGTATAGTCTATCAATACCTGTCCCACAAGGCATATCGCACCACCGACCAAAAAGGCTTTTAAGCAGTTAATAAATATATCCATAATATCACCCGTTAATATTTTTTCAGGACTTGACCTTAATATACACATTATTGTAAAATAAAAACATCTAAAGGATATATCCGAAAAAAACATGGGGTGACACAGTGTTTACGGAGGAGCTTTTTACTTTGAAGGACGAATGGTATAAAGGTTTCCAAAGCAAACTTATACCAAACGTCGACGATAAAAAGATAATAGGAATTAGAACCCCCACTCTCAGAAACTTTGCAAGACAAATTCGCGACAGTGCGGAGGCCAAGGATTTTCTTTGCACGCTTCCCCATAATTATTACGAAGAAAACAATCTGCACGGCTTTCTTATAGAATTCATACGCGATTATGATGAATGTATCTTGGCACTCGACCGTTTTCTGCCATATATTGATAATTGGGCCACCTGTGATTCGATAAATCCAAAGGTGTTTGCAAAACATATCGACCGTCTGATAAAGGATATAAAGCGTTGGATAGGTTCAAAAGATATCTACACTGTTCGCTTTGGACTTAAAATGCTTATGAGCCATTTTTTGGATGATCATTTCAAGCCTGAATATTTACAGCTTGCCGCCTCGGTTCCTACAGAAGAATATTATCTTTCGATGATGACAGCATGGTTTTTTGCAACCGCGCTTGCCAAACAGTATGATTTTGCTCTTCCATATCTTATTAAAAGAAGGCTCCCTCGCGCCACCCACAACAGAGCGATTCAAAAAGCCCTTGAAAGCTATAGAATAACCGACGAACAAAAGAAGTATCTGCGAACGCTCAAGTACTGAAAACATACGAGGTTTTTCACTTGACAAAGCAGATACGAAAAGGTATAATATCATTTGCAGAATAAAGCCGAAGAGTAAGATTTATCTGAAAAGTAAGCTCCGCCTCGGACGACCTCGTCGTGTAAAATTTGGAGGTTAAATATTAAATATGCGGATGTGGCGGAATAGGCAGACGCGCTAGATTCAGGTTCTAGTGGTAGCAATACCATGTGGGTTCAAGTCCCTTCATCCGCACCAATTAAAAGAAATCAGCCTTTAGGTTGGTTTCTTTTAATTTTAATGTGAAGGATTTGAAACCAGGCACGAGAATCTTTTGCGCTGCCCGACATTTTTCGGGCGTCGATACACGCACTCTCCTCTGTCGACTGCAGCTAAAAAAAGAAACCACCGAGTTCTTCGGTGGTTTTGTTAATTATTTTTCTTCGCTCTTTCTAAGGGTGAAGAAGCCGGTGGTAAATATTCCAAGTGCACTTATAAACGCAACCGCTGTCCAGAGCCATAGAGTGTTGTTTGTATCACCTGTTTCGGGAATAACGGGGGGAGCAGGAGGTGCGGTATAGTTATTGGTAAACAATACATCATCAACCGCTTCTTCTCCCACTTTGTACTCATAGGAAAGCGTTCTTGTCCCGTCAAGGTTATCGGTTGAGGTCACGACCACTATATACTCCTTGGTGTCATAGGTGATAGTAGGATCGGGGTCAGTAGCATCCTCTGTAATAAAGTAGATGTACTGCGCACTCTCTTCTGAAATACGGTTCTCAAACGCGAAGTTGCCGTCATCACTATTAGTTGTCTGCTCGACAAGCTCGCCTTTTTCCCACTTTCCTGTCTCATCGTTAAATGTGGCGTGATAGAGATTGAAGGTGAACTCACCCTCTTCGAGAGCTCTGCCTGTGAGGAACTTTCTTCCGCCGAGCTTAATCTCGCTGGGAGCTGCTTCATAGCTGTTCACAAACGCTATAGCGCCGTCTTCGGTGATATCGGTATACTCGGTGCGCTCGGTAGGAACCCCGCCAACCTCTTCGACAATAAGTTTGCCGACGTGAAGCTCTTCACGAGTGATGCTGAGCAGTCCGTTTTCGTCCTGAGTAACACCAAGTACGATGTGGTACTGGTCGGTATCATAGGTAATACCGTTCTCATCGCCGATAACCTCGGTAATCTTGTAGTGATAGGTTCCTGCTAAGGGAAGCGTAACTGCAGGGAACTTGAAGACGCCGTCAGCATCGTTCTTGACAGTCTCACCTATCTGCTGACCGTTGATTGCGTTGATGAGTCTGAACTCAAATTCGCCATCCTCAATCGGTCTGCCTTCTAGGACCTTGTTTCCACCAAACTCGTCATAGATATCATAGGTTATAGGAGTGGGAACAAAGTTATTGCTGAACACTACCTCACCCGATGCATTACCATTCTTGGTCATCGTGTAGGTGCGCAACAGTCTGCCTTCAGAGTTGTCTGTTACAACCACGGTAATAGTGTAAACCGCCTTATCGTAGGTGTAGCGGGTATCTCCGCCCTCAACCTCGGTAATGGTGTAGACATAGGTGCCTGGGTTAGTGAAGGTAATGGCTGTGAACGCGAAGCTGCCGTTTTCCTCATTTACAACTACCGTACCTCCGGGAGGCAGGGGCGCACCTGCGGTTACAGCCTTCATCTCGAACTCAAACTCGCCGACCTGCATAACCTTGCCGGTGAGGAGCTTTGTTCCCGAGATTTGGAGTGTTGTAGCGATGGTGTAATAATTGTTTTCAAACACTATATCGGTAGCAGGCTGACTGTCGGCTTCGCTCTCGCCTCTTCTGACGGAGGTGATAGCGGCTGTGAGAGTCGCATCGTTGTTATCAACAACCTCTACCGTGATATAGTAGTCCTTGGTATCATAAGCAAAGCCGCCGATACGCTTGGTATCATCCTCAGAGATGATATACTTATAGGTTCCTACGGTATCAAACTCGATAGCACCAAATGCAAAGGAGCCGTCTGCCGCATTGGAAACTGTGGTAACTGCGGGCAGGGGTGCATTATCTACCGCTGTAATATTGAACTTAAACTCGCCTGCATTGAGAACACGGTTAGCCGTCGGGATGGTCTTCTTGCCTGCGAAGGTAACATAATCCGAAGCAGAGAGAGTGTAAATATTCGTAAATGTTACGGTGTTGCCGCTTTGACCGACGATAGCAGGTGTAGCGGAAACGGTGCCGTCACCGTTATCCTTAACGGTTACATTTACGGTGTAAACGGTGTCAGAGTAGGTGATGTTGGGGTTGTCGCCCGCTATCTCTGCGAGATAGTAGGTGTATACAGCGCCCTCCATAGTAGCAAGGTTAGCGGCGTAGTTAATATTGAATACCGCCTTACCGTCTGTGCCTGTAATGTTAGAACGGAGAACCTCCTCTTCAAGACCCGAATCACTGTAAAGTGCAAACTGGAAGCCTGCAAGAGAGTGTCCGTCGTTTATAGCCTTCTGAACATTGATGGTAGCGGTAGCAGCACCTGTGGGAGCGTAAGCGTTGTTGAAGTTTGCAGATACTACCCAGCGTCCGCTGACGGAGGTATTAACCTCGTTTCTTACCTCTGTTATCTCAAGGTCGCCGTCCATATCGCTGTCAGCAACGACAACTGCAAATCTGCGCTCTGCGGTGTCATAGGTAATCCCACCCTGAGTGCCTACGACCTCGGTCAGTCTGTAATAATAGGTGCCTGCGGCAGCATAGGTCTCATCAGCCAGGCTGAAGGTAACCTTCTTTATGCTGTCAGAATAGGAGATGGTCTTGGTAGCAAGTGTAGTTGCCGCTCTTGTAATGTCAAGTCTGTCAAGCTTAAAGGTGTAGCTTTCGCTATTCTGCCATGTGGTACGGTTGCCCGAAATAGTCTTGGTAACCTCTACCGAAACCTCGTCACCATCTGTTGCGGTGGGAGCATAAGTGTTAACAACGAGAGCCTGATCGTTTGCCGAAGCGTCAACTACTCCCACGAGTGTGCTTCTGTCCGTATCAAGGCTAAAGCCCGATGGAATATTTGTTTCGGTTACGGTGTAATTTGTTTTCTCGGGAATTCCGTGGACAATGAAGGACTCGCCGTCCGAAAGCGTTACGGTAAATCTTCCGTTTGAAGGAACGGTGAGGTTGCCACCTGTCGCAGCAAAGGTGCCCGAAACGGGATCGCCCGCAGCATTGGTAAGGGCAACATTTATGGTAAATTCAATGTTATCATTGACATTTACCGTATTGCCGTTTGCATCAACTACCTGCTTGGCGATAACAAGGTCACCCTCGCCGACAGCGGTGTTAACGAAATCAACATCATCAACAAGATACTGCGAAACCGTACCAGCAGCGATATTACCTGCTGCTGTATTATTTACATGAACCGACTTGATCTTATAGTCATTGTTGTCCGAGATTTCTTCTACTGTATAAGCAGTTCCTGCGGGAATACCCGAGATCCAGAAAGTCTGATCTCTCTTCAGTTCAAATTCATAAACTCCGTTTGTGATTCGAGCTACGGTAGCCTCTCCCTCAGGAGTTACATCAAGATCTGTGATCCAGCTGTCAAATGAACCGTTTGCGGCAATACTCAGGCGGAACTTGAATGTATCGGATGTACCGTCCTCAAAGATATCAACCGTCTTTGAAATCTTGATACCTGTTGCAGGAGTAACCGAAAGAAGTCCGTTATTTCCGAGGTTCATGTCAACATAAACGATGTTATTCTGCTCCGAAAGGAAGGGGTAAAATACCATGTGTGCCGACTTTGTAAGGTCCTCATCAGCCTTAAGCTTACTGTACATCTGAAGCTCGCTGGCAGGCGTTCCCTTGGGAACGACCCAAGCGCCTACAGTATTATGGTCGAGCGACTCAAAGTTTGACTCATAGCCGTTATCAATAGCCGCCTGGATGGAAGCTGCGGACATTTTTTCATAGAGGAATACGGGGTTGGTATCTCCTGACTTGAATACATAACGGCGGTGGTAATATTCGCCGTTTACGTTAAGAGATTCGTTTTGAACAATCTCAAAATCATTTCCGACCTTCTTGTGGACAGCCGAATCGAATGTGAAATAGAATCTTTCATTTTCCTTATTGGGGGTAAACTCCGACATAGCGGTCTTGTGACTCTCGTGCTCTGCCGCAGAAATGTCGAAATAGTTGTTCCAGAAAATTCTGGTGTGTCCGTCTGCAGCGATATGAGCCGCATCGGTAATCTTTGTGATATTGAATTCATTAAGGTCGGAGCGAAGTCCCGTCTCGTAAACGAGTCTGATGGGAGCAACGTTCTTGTCCTCAACCGAGAGGCGGACATTTGTAGCCTCATCAATGCTTGTTCCGTCAACCTCAACAAGATAGGTTATCATAGAAACGAGCGATGCGGGAATCTTCCAGCTTACAGTCTGCTTTCCGGTAGCGATACTCTCTCTTACCTGAACGGTCATATACATCATATCAGAATTTTTGATGCTGCCCGTGGTCTCGCCGAGGAAGCCGAAAGACTTGATCTTATAAACTGCGTTTGCAGGTACTTCCTGTGTGGGAGACTCGTTCCAGTGACCTACAAAGGCACCACTTGCATCAGCAAACCATGCAATGTAGTTTGACCAGTCATTCTCGTCTACATACTTAAGCTGACCTGCCTGATAAGCATCGCTTACAAGCTTCTGTGCAGTTGCGGTATCTGCGATGCCGAGACGAGTCTTTACCGAGCCGACAAACTCATCTCCTAGCTCGGTCGGATTTTCGGGAGTGCCAAGTCCGCTATCGGAATTATCAGCCAGTTTAGAAGCCATCATACGACCGTTAAAGAGGGTATCTCCAAGAAGTATGCCGTTTATGTGCTTTACTTCCATATACTCGCCGAGCTCATCGGTGAACTCAACATAGCCCGAGAAGTCGGGACTGCCGCCTTCAAGATGAGTCGGATAATAGCGAGACTGAAGAACGATCTCATCTACTATATCATTAAAAGCGTCGGTAAGCCCTGTGCCCGATGCGGAAAAATACTCGTCAACATAAGATTTCGAGGTTGCATAGGAGCTCTTGGTAACGGTAACATTCATATATTCGGGTCGGTTACCCGTGCTACGATCCTTAACTCTTACCTGCATTGTGTTGTTATTGGCGGTAAGATTATTATAGGTGTTCCAGAGGCTGTCGGTAGCGGTGGTGCTGTCGGGGTTAAGAACACTGGTCGCAACACCTCTTGCATTGCCTGCAATGCTGTTTATATTGAAGCCGAGGGTGTAGAAAAGGCTTCTGCCCGCACCGTTTTCTTCGTGAACTTTATACTTATTCTCAATGCGATTTTTGATGTAGGATGCAGTAAGCTGAACGAGGAAGCCCTGTCCTTCGGTGATGCCGGTGTCGTTTCCGTTACCTACATTAGATTTTGTAGCATTCTGATTGCCGTATCCGTAGGTTGAGCTTGCAACATTGTCAAAATAGCTGGTACCAAGGGTGGGGGCGCCGTCACTCATTAGTACAACGATAGGCATTCTTGACTCGCCTTCCTGCCAATTGCCCTGACCGATAACTATGTCATTATCGTCAACCGCATTGAACATCTCCCAGGCTTCCCAAAGTCCTGCCTGGATATAAGTAGCTCCGCTGTGTGCCTTGGATTCGCTTACTACCGAACCGTTTGAGCCACTGACAAGAACGCCGTTCAGTCTGCCTCTTACAAGCCTTACATCGCCATCATTTGTATACTCTATAAAATCGCCGTTTTGGTTAGTGGTAGTATAGCGGTCGATAGGCATAAGTCTTGCAACCGAGTTATCATAGGTTCTGTTACTGCTCGAACCTGAATACAGAACAACGCCAACACGGTTATTATTGTTCATCTGCTGAAGATCTCTTATCGCTTCGTTGGTAGCTTCAACAAGATCCTCTACCGAGTCTTCCGACATAGAGTTAGAAAGGTCGAGGATAAATACCGTATCGGTGGGAACGGTAGAATACCCCACGATCTCCTTATTAGCGGCAATTGCCGATAATGCGGTAAGGAAGTTCTCATCGTCATTTATCATCTGGATGCTATCAGGGAAGACCGAAGCATCGGTGAAGACCGACTTATCGGTCCAAATGCCGCCTGCATTGGAGGTATCGAGATAACCTTCACGAAGGTCGAAATAATCCCTCCATCCGTCCATGGTGTTTGCGTCAACAACACGGTTGTAGAAGTCATTCTCAGCCGCAGAAGCCGTCAGCATAATGGGAAGGTATGACATCAAAAGTGCGATACACACAATTATGCTAATTAGTTTCCTGGAAAATTTGTTTTTGAAGATTGTCATTTTTTGAACCTCCTAGAGTATGGGCACCATCTTGCCGGGTTCGAGCGGCTCGATGATTCCGTATTCGACAGCTCTGATCACCGCTTGCTGACGGTTTTTAACCTCGAGTTTTTCGAATATGTGTTTACAGTGTATTTTTGCGGTCTCTACCGCCATGCCTGTTATCAGCGAGATATCCCGATTTGAACCGCCTTCGGCAAGCAGCCTCAGTACTTTCATTTCGGTCTCGGTAAGTGCGGGCTTTTTGGGAAGCTGCCTTTTTAAATATCTCGGGTGAATGTCTGACGTCTTTTCGGTAAGCTTTTTGACCCTTTTGACATAATCGGTCGTACCGTATTCTTTTTCATAAAGCCTTATAAGCTCAAGGGCTCTCTTGCCCTCATCGGCTATGAGTCTGTCGTAGTGGTATTTCTCTGAGAGATTAAGCGACTTTTCGATGTGATAGAGGGCATCCTCAAGTCTTCCATCGTCATAATCGCTCATTCCCCACAAAAGATGTGTCTCACACAGATCCATATATCTTTTGCCTTTTTCAAGCAGTGGCACCAGCCTACCTGCGAGAGAGGTAACAGCAAGGTGTTTACCACTTATTATATACGCTCTTATCTTTATCATATAGCGAAAAAGGTCGAGCATACAGAATTTTGAATATTCATCGGGCGCGCCGTCTCTCATCCAAGCGGCAACTTTTGTATAATCGCCGTCGTACATAGCCGCCCACGCCTCAAGGGCGTTGATGTTTGGGGTGTATTCCTCAAGACTGTTATCAGATATTTGCTTTCTCAAATTATCGATGAGAGCTACGCTGTTCGACGCCTGACCGTTAAGTACCAGAATGTACATTTCAAGGGAAAGTGCAACGAAAAGCAATCTTATATGCTCACGCTCTCTGAGTCGCGGAATGTTCGCAACCGTTTTAACAAGAGAGTTGTAGCAATCGTCATGCCAGTAAAGCGTCTCTGCCTTTATCATATCATAGATATTTTCACACTCTTCGGGGAAAAGCAGTTTTAAAAACTCTTTTGTTTCCTCATCCGGCTCCCCTGAATCACCAATATGCTTCGTGAAATCCCAAGCGCCGTTTACAAGGCTCGGGCGGCCGGCTGTGAGTATCGGTCCGTGGGGGACCCAGCCGTTTTCCCTGACCTCTTTCATCGTCCGCATCAGTCTTTCCTGCTCTACGCCGGGGACCATCAGTATCGAAAACGCCTTGTGAGGTGTGCCGTCCGGCAAGGTCTCGATAAGCTCCTCAGCCTTTTCAATCTCACCTGCCATTATACATATTTGTATAAGTCCGCATTTAAGAGCATGATTTCTTTCAAGCTGCTCATCTTTGAGTTCATAAAACCATTTGCGGTATTCCCAAAGCACCTGAAGCGTGTAGTACGGTCTTTTAAAGATGCTGCCCAAAATTGCTTCAACAACATCTTGGTCGGTGGTGTGCCTCAGAACGCGAAGATTGTTTCGGTCGTCTATCGGAAGATATCTGATCTTCAATCTCCGAACCCTCCCATTCACTATCATTTGATTATATAATAACCGCTAAATCTTCTAATGTAAATACCTCTATAGTGGTATATATTTTTTAGTGAACTTCAGTATTTATAAGGGTTTTAATTAAATCGTTAAAATTCTGTAATCTAAAAAATGTTTTTTGCGAAATTTTCATTTTGAGTTTTTTCCAAAAATAATACCTCAGGAACGCATCCTGAGGTATCAGACATTTTAAATTACATTACTCAGATTTGAAGCGACAACCTTATCCGCAGCTCTTCTGATTTCGCCGAATGACTTTCCGTCTATTATCATACTGTACATATTGAGTATGAGTTTTGCGAGTGCGCCGTCAGTATCAAGCTTGCAAAGTTCTCCGAGAACCTTTGTGGCAGAGTCCATACCCTGCTCCATACCCTCGGCTTCATCGATGTAGCGGCGAAGTCCTGCAGCAGCACCGATAGCGATATATGCAGGCGTAACGCCAACCTCAAGAGCAAGTGTAGAGGAGCCGATAAGACGGTCTGCGGGAGAGAGCTTTCTTGTGGGATCGCCGCCTACGCGCTTACAGGTATCTCTGAGCGCGGCATTTGTAAAGCGATTTAGAAGATCGGTTATATGAAGCATAACATCATTGAGAGCAACACCATACTTCTTTGAAAGCGCCCGTGCACTCTCTTCCATAGCTCCCTTTACAATAATATATACCTCGTCCTTATCAATAGCCTGATATATATATTCAAGTCCTAAGATGTCGCCAAGATAAGCGCAGGTTGCGTGACCCATATTGTGAACATAGAGCTTTCTTTTAAGGTAGAAATCGAACGGTGCAAACGGCACCATATTTTTGATTTCGGGAATCTCGCCCTTAAAGGCATCCTTGTCAACAGGTAAAAAGCCGTAGCTTTCGACGCAGACGCGCATAGGGTCGCCGTCTTTCATTTCCTCGGTTTGAACGGGCACCATTCTGCCGATTGAGGCCTCTACAAGTCCTACGTTCTCGTCAAACCAAGCCTTTTCCTCGTCGTTTAAATATTCCTTTATCATTCTCTCAATGACCTTATTTGCATCCATCAGATTTTCACAAATAAGGATGTTGAGCGGCGCGGCGCCACGCTTCATACGAAGCTTTAAGCCCTCGGCGATATTGCCGACTATGAATCTCAGAACATTTACGCCAACTGCGGTTGCCATAATATCGGTCTCGGCGATAGCTTCTGCTACTGCTCCAGGGTCCTTACCGTCTACAGCACAGACGTTTTTAACGTCGATATCCTCATATCCGTCGGTTCTGATGATTCTGACAGGATATGTATGCTTTTCGTTCAGGGTATTGACTACCGCGTCTACAACGTCAACAAAGGTAACCTCATAACCCGAATTCGAAAGCAACATTCCTATAAATCCGCGGCCGATATTTCCGCCGCCGTACATTACTGCTTTCATTTTAATCACCTTTTCCTTATTCAAGTGGCTTTGCGTTCTTAAGCAGATATTTCTCTGCCTCTCCGCTCCAAAGCCCATTGTTTTCTTTTACAAGCTCGGCAAGCTTTTTGAAGAGAGGATCGGTCTCTCCAAGCTTCGGGAAATCTTCTATAGCGGTCAGGGGCAAACTTATCTGATTATAGATAAGCTTCTTTCCACCCTTTATATTCGGGAGATTGAGGGTAGTTTCAACCACCGAGTCAAGTCCTCCGATATGCGTGACCATCGCTGCGGGATTTATCTTTCCACTGTTCATCATAGCAACAGCCTCACGCATATCGTCAGTATTTCCGCCGCTTGTGCCCACTATATGTGTGTAAGAATAGTGAACATTGAAGAAATTAAGTTCTGCCCTAAAGTTAGGATCGGTTGGTCCTGCAAAGAAGTTAAGGCATCCGTCAAAGCCGAGTATTTTGTCAGCCTGCTCTACTACAGGACGTACGGGAGCAAAGCAGATAACATCATCATAGCCTGTGCCGCCCGAAATTTCACGAAGAGCCGCTACAGCGTCAGGTGTCTTGGCGGTATTTACATAATGAAGCTCAATGCCGAGCTCACGCGCGTGCTCTACAGTATAGATGCTTTCAGCACGGGCAAGTCTTGCGTCGTCGATGTCGGTAACGACTAAAAGCGACGGTCTGCGGTCACAGTGCAGAGCATAGTCGATAGCGCCAAGTCCCATAGGACCTACCGATGCGAGAAGAGCCATCTTTCCTCCCTCTACGATGCCCATATCATGAACATAGCTTCCCGCCTTAGTGTGATACATAGCGTGGAAGGTACCGATTATACAACTCATAGGCTCAGCCAGCGAGCCGTAAAAATAAACATCCGAATTGTAAGGAAGCAGACAGTCCATAAGAAGTGTCTCTATCGGAATATTGGAATACTGGGAGTCGCCGCCGCAGAAGGGATAGGAATATCCCGGCGCCTGTTGACTGCCTTTATAGAAGTGAGCCGGCTGAACGGTAACACCGTCGCCAACTTTAAGCTTATGCTTCCAATTCTCTCCGACCTTTATAACCTTGCCGCAGAACTCGTGTCCTACGATGGTGGGGTTTTCTTCTACATTATCAGGGACGCGCTTATGCTCGCCGCCCTCGATTGCTGCCTTGTATGTACTCATACAAAGTGAGTCGGATACTATCTCGACCTGCACGCCGTCCGCGTCGATCTCGGGAAGTTCTATCTCCTCAAGACGCAAATCCTGTTTGCCGTGAATTCTAACTGCTTTAGTTTTCATATTTATCTCCTTTTTAGAGCAAGATTATCATTTTTAGGATTATACCATATTTTACCGGGTGTCGCAAGTACATTGTCAAACATTTATGGTGTCAACAAAGACGGCTATTGATAACAAACCTCAAACATTAAAATTGTGCGCCTATAATAAATTCAACGGCTTCCTTAGCCATAAGAAGTCCTGCCGCCCCAGGGACAAAAATCGCACTTGCGGGCGCAGGTCGATCACCTTTTTTCTCGCCCGTCGGCTCGGCACTTTTCGGCGTTTCATCCGACCACACAACCCGAAGTTTTTCAATACCGCGATCTTTAAGTTCTTTTCTCATTCTTCTGGCAAGCGGGCATATCTCGGTTTTCTTGATATCACTGACTCTAAGCCTTGTAATATCAAGCTTATTTCCGGTGCCCATGCAGGAAATTATAGGCACACCCGCCAAGGCCGCACGTGACACAAGCTCAAGCTTTGCAGTCAATGTATCAACCGCGTCAATTATATAGTCGTATTTTGAAATGTCAATGCTGTCTGCCGTGTCACGCAAATAAAAAAGCTCATACCCCGTTATATTCGCCTCGGGATTTATAAGCCTCGCGCGCTCGGCCGCCACCTCAGCTTTAGGCTCGCCGATATTTCTGCTGTTTGTCATAAGCTGACGGTTAAGGTTAGAGGCGGATATAATATCGCGGTCGAAAATATCGATATTTCCGACTCCGCTTCGCACCAACGCCTCTATTGCCGCAGAGCCTACTCCGCCTGCGCCGAAAACAGCAACGTGTGCAGTTTTCAGTTTTGCGATAGCGTCACTGCCAAGCAGAGCCGCCGTTCTAGAATAAATATCAGACGTCATTTTACATTTACCTTTTTACATACATCTTTGAGGACGCATTTTTCGCAAAATGCTTTGCGTGCGGTACAGACCGCCCTTCCATGCAGAACTGTGCGATGGCAGAAGTTGTTAGACTCGGCAGGGTTGAGCAGTTTTCGAAGTTCACACTCTACCTTAAACGGTTCAGTCTTGTCGGTCAGCCCCATTCGGTTAACTATTCTTATAAAATGCGTATCGGTCACAACGGCTGGTTTACCGTAAACATCACCGACAACGAGATTAGCCGTTTTTCTGCCCACACCGGGTAGTGAAGTCAATTCCTCTATCGTGTCGGGCACTCTGCCTTCAAAACGCTCTACTATACCCTTGCCGATACCTATAAGGTCTTTGGCTTTGGTCTTATAAAGTCCGCAGGAAGCGATAAGCTCCTCTACCCTTTCCACGGGAGCTTGGGACATAGCCTTTGCGTTCGGAAACTCGGCAAAAAGCGCCGGAGTTACCATATTCACCCTCGCGTCTGTGCACTGCGCCGAAAGTCGGGTAGCACAAAGAAGCTGAAAAGGATCTGAATACTCGAGCGAGCATATCGCATCGGGATATTCTTTTCTTAATAATTCTACCGCTTTTGCGGTTCGTTCCTTTTTAGTCATCAGCTAAGCTTCATATCGCCGTTTTTGAGCCAGCCAAGCTTTCTCATGCCTTCTGCAACTCCAAGTGCGATAACTCCGGGAAGAATAAAGTGAATTATAGCTATTTCAATCAGAGAGAGTCCTGCAGACGTGCCAGCCGCAGTCATTGCAAAGTATGTTTCAAACGGACCTACAAGTCCCGCAGTTCCCATGCCTGAGCCTGTGGGAGTAGAAACAATTCCGAAAAGAGCTGAAGAAAGCGGTCCCGTTATTGCCGATGCGATGATGGCGGGCAACCATATGATGGGTTTTCTTACGATATTCGGCATCTGAAGCATTGAGGTTCCGATTCCCTGAGAGATAAGTCCGCCCCACTTATTGTCGCGGTAGGAGGCTACGGCAAAGCCGACCATATTCGCACAGCATCCTGCGACTGCGGCTCCTGCGGCGAGACCAGAAAGTCCAAGCGACACGCCGATAGCCGCCGAGGATATAGGCAGGGTAAGCGCTATACCCATTACCACAGATACGATGATGCCAAGCAATATCGGTTGCTGTTCTACACCAAAGTTAACGATAGAGCCTATCCAGTTCATAAAGCCCGATATCGGCTTTCCGAGAAAAACGCCCGCAATTCCGCCAGTAAGTATTGAAGCCAGTGGAGTAACGATTATATCTACCTTGGTCTTGCCCGAAATGAGAGAGCCTACCTCTATTGCGATATATGCAGCAACAAAAGCACCGAGCGGCTCGCCGGGAATACCCATGGCAAAGGTGGCTTTTTCTATGCTCGGGAAAGCGCCGATAATGCCTGCGACACCCGCGGATACCGTAACAAGCGGCGATGCGCCGAGCTTTGCAGCCACACCGACACCTATGCCAACCCCTGTAATGGTCTTTGCAAAACCGCCGATAGCCACCAGGTATGTGCCTATCGTTCCGCCTATAATAGTGCCTATCTGAACGATAATAGTACCAATTATCAGGGTTGCAAAAAGACCGGACGCCATACCTGAAAGTCCGTCGATAAAAAGTCTGTTAAGATATTTTTTAATCAATTGTATCACCCCTGTGAATTATTATCTTTGATAATACCACTTTTTCGATACAATTTCAACTCTATAACCTTGCTAAATTTTAAGGCCTGCTGTATAATATTTGTAAACGAGGTGTATAAATTGATGCGGATTTATCTTGTACGTCACTGTCAGGCAGCAGGCAATCTTAAAAAATCCTTTCAGGGTCATACCGACTGTGACATCAGTGAAGACGGAGCTAAACAACTTGAATATCTGAAAAAACGGTTTTCTGATATACATATAGACAGGGCATACTCCTCTCCTCTTATCCGCGCTTATAAGACTGCCGAGGCGGCGGTAGAGGGAAAAGGCATTAAGGTCATAAAGGACGACCGCTTCGCTGAAATAAACGCAGGTGTTATCGACGGAATGCCCTTTGATGAGATTTTTTCAAAATATCCTTGGTTTTTAGATGTTTGGGATAATACACCCGAGGATTTTTCGCCCGAAAATGGTGAGAGTATGAGGGCTGTTTCAGACCGTATGTGGAATGGATTAAAGTCAGTTGCTGAAGACCCCGAAAACGAGAATAAAACCGTTCTTATTGCATCTCACGGAGCCGCCATAAGAACCCTTATCTGCCGACTCGTTTACGGTGATATTAAAAAACTCTGCTATACCGAATGGTCACGCAATACGGCTGTCTCTCTTATCGTTTTTGATGAAAGCGGTTTTCGTCTTGAGTTTGCAAACGACGACTCTCATCTGCCCGAGAATTTAAAGAAACCAAGCAGACTTTTAAGTTGTAAAAAAGGAGAAATGATATGAAAATAATGTCGGTAGATTTAGGAAAGGCCCGAACAGGTATAGCTCTTTCTGACGAGAGCGAGGGTTTTGCTTTTCCGAAAGAGGTCATCTCCGAATATAACGAAGAAAGGCTGATTGAAAAAGTCTCGGTAAAGGCAAATGAGCTCGGTGCCGCGTTGATAGTTGTCGGGCACCCGAAAAATATGGACGGAAGCGAGGGCGAGCGCGCAAAAGAATGCGCCGCTATCGCGAAAAAAATAGGTGTCACAAGCGGTATTGAGACCGTGCTTTGGGATGAACGCTGTACCACCGTTTCGGCACACACCGCCCTAAACTATACCAATACCCGAGGTAAAAAGCGGAAAGAAACTATAGATGCCGTCGCCGCGGTAATGATACTTGAAGATTATTTGAAATACAGAAAGAACGCAGGATCGAACTGATCCTGCGTTCTTTGTTTTTTTGACCAAATAAATAATAAATTCAAATTTCCCCCTATTATACACTCAAATTCGACAAATGTAAAATGTTAAAATCTGTAAAAAATGGGGGGATAATAGAGGCTAAACGCCAATATGACAGCAATAAAAACAGTCCTTATATGTAAGGACTGTTTTTTACAGGTTTACAAAACTGTATCCCATCCTCTTTTTATTTTTGAGGTGGGATATATATGTCCAACAGGGAGCTAATACAACTTATAAATGAATATCAGAGTGGCAATATGAAAAATTTTGACCTTCTTTACGAAGTTTTTAAAAGGTTAATATATATGTATGCAGGAAAAAACGGCGGAGAAGAAGCTGTTCAGGACTTGAACGAATTTTTTGTTGAGCTTTTATTTAAAATCGATCTTTCAAGATTTCAAAAGGATTCTTCCGATAGCCTGAAAAGATATATCGCCGTCTCCATACGCAACGAACATAATCTTATATGCAAAAAGCATCAGGAGCATCTGCCTCTTAACGAGGAGCTTATTGGCACACTGCACACATGCACACAGGGTTCTGCACACAGGGGATGCACACAGGGGACGGTTCTGTGTGTTGTAAAACTTTCTCGCAATGTTAAAGCCGACCCCTGTCAATCTACTTATCTGCCTTATAACACAGAGAACCGTCCCCTGATTGATTGTATTACCCTGACAAACCTAACTCTTGCAATTTTATTAACTTTAAAATTTCTCTCACTCTCCAACATTACGATATTGAGCGTAAGAAGTTCATTTTTATCATCATAGAAAACAATAAATAAGGAAGACATTAATTTATCAGGCGGAATATTAAAATTAACTGTTTGATTGTGCAAAATTCGGTTTTTCCTATAACTAACGGTGTTTAATGCATAGGGAAAATCAATACAAGCAATTTTTTCCAAAGGGATATCCGTACACATGTCGCCTCTAATAGAAATTTTCTCTTCCAATATTGTCATTATAGCGTTACAATTTTTTCCTTTTCCCTGGATTGCGATTTTGAATGACCCTGTTTTGATACCAATTCCATTATGAACGCTATTATTCACATTAAACTTTTTATTTGCAGCATATTTAATTAAAAAAGTTGCCATTAAAACTAATATAAATGTAATTAAAAGATTATTTAACAACACATCCATAACAACACCATAATAATGTATTTTCGAAAGGAGAATAATAAAACACAGGGGACGGTTCTCTGTGTTATTTAATCAATCACAGAACCGTCCCCTGATTGACTTGACGATCTTCATTATCCTCAAAAATCTGCTGCTGATTTACCGCCCGAAGCATTATATGGTATGTTCCGGTTCTGCTCTTTTTTCTTGAACTTCTTGGCATTATTCATCACCTGTATAAATTCTACCACTATTCCCTGTATCTA
>JAZQER010000030.1:0-27434 GCA_045539095.1 Acutalibacteraceae bacterium
CATTGTTTGTGTTACAGTTTTCATGACGAATGGTTTATCCTCCTGTACGTTTTGATTTGAGCAACTTAACTGTAACACAGGATTTTCCATTCGTCACTCTTTTTTTATTCGTTACTGTAACACATCTATTGTAAACCTACATAAACAGTTAAAACATCATCTTTTTTTAGATTGTCATTATTAGAACAGTAGGGTATACTATAGAAGTATATTTATAGTTTTTATTAAGAAAATCAAAAGGGTGAATGAAGTGGGAAATAAGAAAAATAATGAGTTAAGCATCTCCGATCTTTTGTCAATTATAAAACTGAAATGGTTCATAATTTTGATTGTTGGTGTGCTTGTTGCCGCATTATCTTTCGCATATAGCAGTTATTTCATTGTTCCAAAGTATAGGGCTTCTGCGCAGATGATTGTCGATGCCAGAAGCGATGAAACGACCGTTATCACAAATTCGCAGCTCAATACCGCAAAGCAGTTAGTTCTTACTTATGCTGAGGTTATTGAGAATAACCTTATATTAAACGCTGTTGTTGAGGAACTTGAGCTGGAGGAAAATTATAAGCAGCTTCAGGAGAAGATAAGTGTTGAGGTTATTGAGGATACTCAGATTCTACAGATATATGTAGTTGATGCCGATCCTGAAAAGGCGCTCGATATCGTTGAAAAGATCGTTGAGCTGACTCCTGTGATTTTAAGCGAAAGAATTTCTTCAAGTAAGATAGCTTCGGTAAATGAACCCGATGTTACCTCTTCTCCTATAAGTCCTAATGTATTTAGAAACACATTGTTGGGATTTGTTTTGGGAGTCGTTCTGATTTATGCTTATTTTATTGCCAAAAAACTTCTTGACAACAGATTTAAATCTGCAGAAGACATTCAAAAAGTGCTTGACTTACCCGTTATCGGCGTGATTCCTGCACTTGATCACGTTACATCTAAATAAAGGGGGAAGAGAAGTTGAAAAGAATAAAGAAGCAAAGAAGAGAAACTGTTGGCGAAATTCTAACTACTAAATTACCTTTTGTATATACCGAAGCTTATAAAGCCCTAAGAACAAATTTAGAATTTTTGGCAGCAACTAACAATGCTAAAAAAATCCTTATCGCAAGTTCTCTTTCTGGCGAGGGAAAAACTTGTCTTTCTATAAATCTTGCAATTTCCTTGGCGCAGATTGGTAAGAAGGTAATAATTCTTGACTGCGACCTTAGAAAGCCTAAAGTGCACAAATATCTCAGAATAAAGCATTCTTCGCGTTTTGGAGTCAGCACGGTTTTAAGCGGCGGTACTGAGCTGGATAGCGCAATTGGTTACTTAGAGGATCTTAACCTTTATGTTATGCTTGCGGGTCCGACTCCTCCAAATCCATCTGAGCTTTTGTTTAGCGAGCGCTCCAAAGTTATGTTTGATAAGCTTGCTGAACGCTTTGATTACATTATCTGTGATACTGCACCTGCAGCAATAGTTACTGATGCAATAGCTCTCTCTCAAAATTGTGACGGAGTAATTTTCGTTATCCGTCAGAATTATGCTAACGTTGATCAGGTAAAAGAGACTATTTCTCGTTTTGAGAATGTTGGCACAAAGATACTTGGTACGGTTTTAAATGATTATAATGCTGCAGAAGATTCTACAAGCTATTACGGTCAGAACTATTATTATTACAGTAATAGGCGTTATGAGTCTAGCGAAGATTAAATTTTCTTGACAAGCTTTAGAGTTTGCTGTATAATGCTTTTGCCGAACAGAAAATTAAATACAGTGATCAGGGGTGCCGAAAGGCTGAGATGAGCGTGTTGCTCGAACCCTTTAACCTGATACAGATAATACCGGCGTAGGAAGATCTGAAGTTTTCTTTAAATGATTTTGCCGCACTGGGATTTTCTAGTGCGGCAAATATTTTTTAAAGGAGAATCCTTATGAACAAAAAACATCTTAGAACACTTTGTGAGTGCGGTGTACTTATCGCACTCGCCGTTGTACTCTCATGGATAGAGATACAGCTCGGACCTAACGGCGGCTCAATTAACTTTACCATGCTGCCAATACTTATACTCGCATACCGACACGGCGCAGCCTGGGGCATTACATCCGGCATGGTATTTGGATTTATTAAATGCCTTATAGGCGGTGGTATCGGCTGGGGACTGCCCTCTATACTGCTTGACTATGTGTTGGCATACGGGGCTGTAGGCGTAGCGGGTTTCTTTAAGGGTAAGACCTGGGCAATCGAGATTTCTTCATTCCTTGGCTGCTTCGCAAGATATATCATCCACTTTATCAGCGGTGTTACTATATATATGATTACTGCGCCCGAGGAAGTCGTATGGTTTGGAACCATTGCAAATCCTGTGATTTTTTCAGTGGTTTATAACCTAGTTTATATGCTTCCAAGCAGTGTGGTATGTATAGCACTTATGGCTATACTCCGTCCTGCACTTAAGAGATTGGATAGAATGGCAGCTTAAACAAAAAAGGAACTCACCAGCTGGTGAGTTCCTTTTTACTTTACTATCTCGTAATAGATATTGTTGTTGAGAATGTTCTTGTCTGCCGAATGAGCAAGCAATACTTTTGCGTAGGCGCTTTCGGGTGAAATATTGTAAAGCCGTTTAATGTTAGGCAATTTTAAAATTTCTTCCAGACTTTGGTATATCGGTGTTTTTGGATCCTTGAATGACGCAAGATATACGCTGACACCGTTGTTATAGCATCGTTTTGCAAAATCAAGAAAACCGTCTTTATTAACTGTTGCGCTGTGATAACCGTAATTCACGACTGCGCTGAGCCCAGCAATATCAAATCTTGAGTACTCAAAAGCGGGTGAGGAGCGCAACAAAGCAACTGTATTATTTAACTCAAAACTATTCGGCAGAATGTCACTTTTGTGCGAATTAATGTCTTCTAACGAGGGATTTAATTCATTCGGTTCATAAATAAATCTGCCGTTAGCTGTTCTACCGAAGCGAATTCCGTCAAAGCCGTGAAAACGGTCAAGAAACGGATCGGCTTCAGACAGCCTTGTTGCAAGATAAACAGCGTTTTCTCCGTTTTCGTCGCGGTAGCAGATAAATACACCGCGTCTTACTGCGCTATCGCAAATAAGACTTACAGCGCTCATAAAGTTATCGATACCATTAGACGCAGGATCGCTGAGAACAAGGTCGGAAGCAATAAATACAAGAGGGATATCAATACTTCTGAGCGCCATTGAGCAGAGCGGAGCGGTATAAGTAAGAGTATCGCTGCCATGTGTAACGATTATACCGTCATACTTTGATGTGTCGGTTTCTCTGATTTTCTTTATCAGAGTCTCGCGGTGGGAGAGCGTCATATTCTCGCTGAGAATACAAAATGGCTCGGCAACATCAAATTTGACAAGTCCTTCGACATGTTTTTGGCAAGCCTTTAGAATAAGCGGCTGTCCGTTCGGGAAAATAGTGCCGTCTGAATCTATGCGGCTGCCTATAGTGCCTCCGGTCAGTATTAAAAGTATTTTTTTCACCTTATCACATCCGATTATTAATTAACCGTAGGGCTTACTGCCCTACGGTTAGTATGCATTATTTATTCTCTAAAAGCACAACGATCTTTTTAAGAAGATCCTCGGTTGTGGGATTTGCTTCACGTTCGAGTCTGGCTTTCTCCTCTTCTTCAGCCTTAGCAGCTTCGGCTGATCTAGCCTTAGCATCAAAATATGCGTTAACAGCATCCTTGTCGCGTAGGCTGATGCCTTGTTTTTTCATTTCTTTTTTGTCTGCGTTGCTGATAACACCGCTGAGAAGCTTTGCGGTCATAGCCTGCTGTTGCTCGGTGAGAGCATTAATAGCCTTTACAACGCAGAAGAGTACGAACGCTATAACAAAGAAATTGATGACAGCGTTAATGAATGCGCCCCAATCTATGTAATTTGAAAGGGTAAGATCAACTGTGTTTGTAGCGGGATCGATAACAGGTTCGCCGAGAAACGTATAACAGTCGGAAAGGGTTTCGGCACCGATTATCAAGCCAATTATCCAGTTTATAAAAGGTTTGATAATATTGTTCGAAACTGCAGTTACTATAGCTGTAAAAGCAGAACCCACGGTGACACCGACAGCCATGTCTATAACATTTCCACGCGTGATAAACTTCTTAAATTCTTCGAAAAATTTTTTCATTATAAATTCTCCTTTTTGAATAATGTTTTATATGATAGCATAGCAGCAGATAATTCTGCTGTGCAATACATTTTATGAAAAGAGATATTATTAAGCAGTCGGTCAACAAGCTCCAAATGCTTTATAGCCACACTAGGCTCAAAAGGAGTTATTAACTGTACAAGCAGCAGAGGAAGGGCATCTGTTTTTGATAGACAAACGATCTTATTGTAGGCGGACTGCTCCAAAAAACAAATATCAGTAAGAATCGCAGATATGTTTGCGCCTATATTTTCTTTTCCTTGCCAAGGTGTTCCGTAAACCGACACCGTTTCGTTGTTTATGTGGATTATAGGCTTGTCTATGTTAAGTATACGGATATCTTCAAAATTGCGGCATAAGTTTAAAGCGTGTGTAGATTTACCAATTCCGCTTTTGCCGGAAAAAGCAACAGCTCTTCCTGAAAGTTCTGCTACAGCAGAGTGAAGCATAAGACGATCGAAAACAGGAAGTATTTTGCAAATTTTTCGGTACGCGCAAACAGATTCATAATATCCTTTTGAAAAATTTTTTCTGCATATATCATACTCTTTTTTAATATCCTCAGAAGTAACAGAGATATGCATATCAGCTTTTTCAAAATCAGAAAGGTAATCCTTGCACTGCTTTTCTAGGTAGGTGTATTTATTGTCTATCAGCACATTAAGTCCCGCAAGCTTTATTTTTAACATAATACCTCCTAAGCCAAAACCTGCGCCAAAGCTACGATAAGCGGCATTGTAACAATAGACAGAATAGTTGTGAAGGTTACAAGATTTACCGATAGCTCAATATCATTCTCAAACTTTGTGGCAAATATTGAGGTAGCGGCTGCTACAGGTGCGCTGGCTGCTGTAATAAGAGAGACAAACACGGTATCTCGAACACCACAGATATAAAGAACTCCGAGTGCTATAAGGGGAACGGCAACCAATCTTATTACAGAAACGATGTAAACTGCTTTATCCCTGAAAGCCTTGAGAAGATCACTTTGTGCAAGATAGAATCCGATTATCATCATTGCGAGCGGGGTGTTAAGAACTGCCATATTTGAAATTACTGTAGCGGCAACCTTAGGTATGTTGATGGGCAACAAAAAGAATATAAGACCAATTATTACACCGATTATTCCCGGATTTAAAATTAACTTCTTGCCTGAAATGGCCTTAAAATCACCTGTTGAGCAAACAATACCGTAGGTCCAGAGAGTGATGTTGAACATCGCAACATAAACCGAACCGTAGAAAACTCCGTCAGCACCGAGCACGGCTTCCTGTAGGGGAATGCCCATGTATGCCGCGTTTGAAAATACACAAGCAAAACGTAGCACAGAGAGGCGCTTTTTCCCGCTTCCTCTAAAGATTAAATGAACAGCAGCAATAGTTGCGGCATGAATAAGAAATGATGCTAACAGACAAATGAGCAGACCCTGAAGCTTTTCGGGATCGTATTCAATGTTAAAAGAATTAATTATAAGGCAAGGCGTGACAAAGTAAAGGGAGATATTCGACAAAACCTTCGAACCGTTTTCATTTATAAGACCACTTTTTTCGCCCGCAACACCAAAAGCCATAAGCAGAAAAAGGGTAACAACCTGCCAAAATACTGTAAGTAGATTATCTAACATTTATTTCACCGATTCTGCAAAGCGTACAAATGCCTTGAGACCCTTCTCAGTCTGTTTATAGACACCTGCATGCTCAAGACATTTTGCGAACGCAAGACCAACCTCACGACGGATAATGTCTCCTATATTATCAGCGTTTATATCATCGTATTTAGGCATGAATTCTAAAACCCAATCTGCGTGTAAAGCGGTCTTGGGATCGGAATAAAGGTCGGCACCGTCAAGTATGCCTTTTTCCACCGCGGCAAGCTCATCTTTAAGACGCGGGGGAAGTACGGCAAGCCCCATAACCTCTATAAGACCGATGTTTTCACGCTTTATGTGATGAAGCTCTGCGTGAGTATGATAAAGGCCTGTCGGATGCTCTTCTGTGGTAATGTTATTTCTGAGAGTGAGATCCAAAACATACTTATCGTCGTCTTTAAATGCAATAGGTGTAATTGTATTATGTATTTCGCCGTTAGTCTCAGAGAAAACAAAGGCTTCTTCGTCGGTATATCCACGCCAACTTGAAAGAATCTTGTCGGCAAGCTCAATAATGCGGTCAATAGAAGCGGATTTTAGCCTTATGACCGAAAGAGGCCATTTAACGATACCGGCTTCTACATCTTCAAAACCGCCAAAAGTTAGCTTTTTAGCTATGGAGGCTTTCATCATAGCGAAGGTGTAATGTCCTCCCTGAAAATGATCGTGGGTAAGAATGGATCCTCCAACTAGCGGAAGATCAGCATTTGAACCTACGAAATAATGCGGAAACTGCTTGACAAAACTGAGAAGCTTTCTGAAGGTGTCGGTATTAATCGCCATCGGAGTATGCTCCTCATTAAAACAGATGCAGTGTTCGTTATAATAAACATAAGGTGAAAACTGCATAGCCCAAGGGGTATTATTTATAGTGATAGGAATAATGCGGTGATTTTGACGGGCAGGATGGTTAATTCTTCCTGCGTAGCCTTCGTTTTCAACACAGAGCATACACTTCGGATATCCAGATTGTGGAAGAAGCTTTGCTGCGGCAACTGCCTTTGGATCCTTTTCGGGTTTTGAAAGATTAACTGTTATATCGAGAGCGCCGTACTCAGTCTCGGTCACCCAACGAAGATCCTTGCAAACTCTGTAGCGGCGGATATAGTCAGAATCACAGGATAGCTTATAAAACCAATCGGTAGCGGCTTCGGGAGAAGTCTCATAAAGCTTCCAAAACTTAGACCTTATATCAGATGGGCGGGGAACAAATACCGCCATTATCTTGGTATCGAAAAGATCGCGGTACACTACAGAATCTTCAATTATGCCTTTGGTTACTGCATAGTCACAGATCCCTCGAAGTATATCTTCAAGGTCTGCACCTTTAACAAAATCGGGTTCGATATATTCGTCAATTCCTAAAATTTCTAAAATACGGTTGGTGCAGAATATACGGTCATCGTCTTGGATGAGATCACAATTTACTGCGTAGTCAACTAATTGCTTAATATATGTGTTAATCATTTAAAATCACCCCACACCTTAATCAAGTCTATTATATATTTACTTATTTACAAAGTCAATAAAAGATGTTGCGAATTGGATAGCAATGGTATATAATTATTTAATAAAAGGTCGTGATATTATGAAAAAGGTGGCCATCATCGGTTTAGGTTTGATGGGGGGCTCGGTTGCAAAGGCTCTGAAAAAGCGAGACGAATATACCGTTCTTGGCGCAGACTGTGATGAGCTTGTGCTAAAAAGAGCATTGGAAGAAGGTGTTATCTCTTCGGTGTGGAATGGGAAAACTCAACTTGAAGCAGATATAACGTTACTTTGTATAGGACCCTCCGCCACAAAAGGCTTTATTGAAAACAGTATACACCTTTTGAAAAGGGGTAGTATACTTTCTGATATTTGCGGAGTAAAAAGCGAAGTAGTGGATTTTGGAGAAAGGGTGGCAAGCTCTTGCGGGATCCGTTTTGTCGGTGGACATCCTATGGCAGGACGTGAGAGAAGCGGATATGAGCACAGTGTAGAAAATCTTTTTTTAAACCGAAGCTATATATTTACCAAGACCCAAAATACGGATAGCGACGCTCTGGGTATAATGTCTGCTTTTGCCTATGACATAGGCTGTTCTGATGTTACCGTGACATCTCCCGAAGAGCACGATCGGATGATAGCTTTTACGTCTCAGCTTCCCCATGTACTTGCAGGTGCTTACATAAAATCACCTAAAAGTGACCGTCATAAAGGCTTTTCGGCAGGCAGTTATCACGATGTATCCCGAGTTGCGAGCGTGGATGAGAATCTTTGGACTGAACTGTTTTTATCGAATAAGGAAAATCTAATCTGCGAGATAGAGACGCTTATTGACCGTCTTACTGAATATAAGCGGGCTATAGAAACGAATGATTGCGCCACTCTTAAAGAGGTTATTAAACAAGGAAGGCTTTTAAAAGAAAGAGATATAACGGTTAACGGAAACGAAAAACCGCACAAATTCGGATAGGAGAAATTAAAAATGAGAACAGATCTAACAATGCTTATGGACCTCTACGAGATGACTATGTCGAACGGCATATGGCAGAGTGATATGAGGGATAAAATAACCTATTTTGATATGTTTTTCCGTCGGGTTCCCGATAAGGGCGGATATGCTATTATGGCAGGACTTGAGCAGCTTATCGAGTATTTTAACAATCTTCACTTTGATGAGAGTGATATTAAATACCTTCGCTCATTAAATCTTTTCTGCGATGAGTTTTTAGATTATCTGGCTGATTTTAATTTCGAATGTGATGTGTGGGCTGTTCCTGAGGGAACACCGATATTTCCGATGGAACCTATCGTTACTGTGCGCGGCCCCGCTATACAGGCATTTTTAGTTGAGACGATGGTGCTTCTAACAATTAATCACCAGTCGCTTATAGCCACCAAGGCTAACCGAATCTGCTCGGTTGCGGGTAACCGTCCCGTTATGGAGTTCGGAGCGCGACGAGCCCACGGATATGATGCAGCATATTACGGTGCGAGAGCTGCTGTTATAGGTGGTTGTCTCGGCACATCAAATGTCAAGACCGCAAAGGATTTCGGTGTCATTGCTTCGGGCACTATGGCGCATAGCTGGGTACAGCTTTACGAGGATGAGTATACTGCATTCAAAACCTATGCTGAGCGTTATCCCGACTCCTGTACTTTGCTGATTGATACATATAATGTGTTAAAGTCCGGTCTTCCCAATGCTATAAAGTGCTTTGATGAGGTGCTGAAGCCAAAGGGATGCAGACCCAAAGGCGTACGTATCGACAGCGGAGATATAGCGTATCTCTCAAAGAAAATACGCAAGAAATTAGATGAAGCGGGTTATGAGGATTGCGCAATAGTAGTATCAAATTCTCTCGATGAGCATCTTATTAAGGAACTTGATACTCAGGGAGCCAAGATTTCCTCTTTCGGTGTGGGAGAACGTCTCATCACAGCATCAAGCGAGGCGGTTTTTGGCGGAGTGTACAAGCTTGCCGCAGTTGAGGACAAAGAGGGGAATATTATTCCTAAAATCAAGATAAGCGAGAATATCGCAAAGATAACCCTTCCCGGTGTTAAGATTCCGTGGAGACTTTATGATAATGATACGGGTAAGGCTATAGCCGATGTAATTTGTATGAATTATGAGAAAATAGATGATACTAAGCCATATGAGATATTTGACCCTGTCCATACCTGGAAGCATAAAACGGTTACTAATTTCACGGCTAAAAAGCTGCAGATAAAAATAATGGAAAAGGGCAAGCAGGTTTATACTTCGCCCACGGTAAAAGAAATATCTGCTTTCAGAAAAGATTGCGTAGACCATCTTTGGGAAGAGGTTAAACGCTTTGAAAATCCCCACGCATATTATGTTGACCTTTCTCAGGACTTATGGGATCTTCGCCATAAGCTTCTCAGCGAAAAAAGTGAAGGAGAAAAATAATGAAAAAAGTATTATGCTTGTTACTTGCTGCTTTATTTGTTTTTTCATTTGCTGCTTGCAAAGTAGAACAAGAGCCTGAGCAGAGCTCTTCGCTGCAGAATAAAAGCAACGAAATAAAAACCGCTGTTTTAAAAGGTGAGATACCCGAATTGAGGCTTGCTTTGGGGGCAACGGTGCAAGATCTTGAAAACTATTATGACGATCTCGAAACACAAATTGAAGAGAGCCACGAGCAAGGCGAGGGACACGTTCACGACGAACACGATATTTATCTTAACATCAGCCAAGGCACACTGTCGGTTACTTATGAAATAGGCTCTGAAAAGTATTATTACGAAAAAGAAAAGAGAGAAAACGGTATTTCGGTCATATGTTCGCTTGATACAGCATTTGGATTTAAAAACGGTACTTCAAGAACAGATGTTGAAGCACGGCTTGCAGATCTAAAAACCAAAAGCCTTCAGGCGGGAGAAGACGAGCTATATTTCGTTCCTTTAAGCGATGCGCTTATTCTTCGTTATACCGAGGGTGATTATCAGCTTGACTTTTATTTTAATGACAATCAGCTTGTCGCAACGGTACTCAGGAACACAAAAAATTGGACGATATAGTAAAACGACCTCACCGCGGTGAGGTCGTTTTTTACAGACATTCCATAACGTCAAATAAAGAATCGCATATTTTGTATGCAAGAGCCTTTTCTTTTTCTCGGGGCGGATTCATATCAGGTACCATAAACACCATCATTCCGGCGTTTGCCGCCGATTCAACTCCGAGGTAGGAGTCCTCTGCCGCAAAACAACAATAGGCTGGGACACCGAGTTTTTCTGCCGCTTTTAAAAATATTTCAGGGTCAGGCTTACTTTTTGTTATCTCATCTCCGCAAACAGAGGCGTCAAAATATTCGGTAAAGCCTGCCGCTTTTAAATTCCCCTCGGCAGAGGCTCTTGAAGCAGAGGTAGCAAGAGCTATCTTATATCCGTTTTCCCGAAGATATGAAAGCAACTCTTTTGCACCGCTTTTAAGCGCTATTCCGTTTGTTTTTATATAATCGTTCATCCACCGACGGGCTTCCGCTCTGCGTTCTTCAAAAGGGTAATCCTCGCCGTAAAACTTTTTATAGAGTGCTTTTGCGGCGAGAAAGGTAGTGCCGCAGGTCGCAGGGAAAAAAGCTTCGACATTATCATTTTCTCCATGCCTGCGGCTGACGGCCCGAATAGCTTCCATCATCAGATTTTCGGTATCAAAGAGAATACCGTCCATATCAAATATAAATCCTTTTACCACTTAGTCAAGCTCCTTTTTGCCTGTGTAAAGCTCGTAGTATCTGCCACCCTGAGCGAGAAGGTCGTCGTGGTCTCCGCGCTCTATTATTTCGCCTTTTTCAAGCACCATAATGGCATTTGAGTTACGTACTGTTGAGAGACGGTGCGCAATTACAAAGGTCGTGCGGTTTTGCATAAGGCGGTCCATTCCACGTTCAATATGGCGCTCGGTTCTCGTATCGACCGAGCTTGTAGCCTCATCAAGGACAAGTATCGGTGCTTTGGAGATAGCCGCTCTAGCAATATTGAGAAGCTGCCGCTGACCCTGTGAAAGGTTGGCACCGTCGCCTGTTATCATGGTGTTGTAACCGTTTTCAAGTCTCATAATAAAAGAATGAGCGGATGCAGTTTTTGCTGCAGCGATTACCTCATCGTCGGTCGCATCAAGACGACCGTAACGGATGTTTTCCATGACAGTTCCCGTGAATAGGTGAGTATCCTGCAGTACCATCGCGATATTTGAACGAAGTACATCTCGTGGATAATCTTTTATATCAATGCCATCTATAGTTATTTGGCCGTCGTTTATATCGTAAAAACGGTTTAAAAGATTGGTTATCGTTGTCTTGCCTGCACCCGTAGAGCCAACAAATGCAATCTTTTGGCCGGGTTTTGCGTAGAGGGAAATGTTTTTGAGAACGGTCTTTTCGGGAGTGTAGCCAAAGCTTACGTTTTTAAGCTCAACATGACCTTTGATTTCAGTGTTTAGCTCACTTCCATCGCGGTCAGGCTCCTCAGGCTCCATATCCATAACTGCGAATACGCGCTCGGCACCTGCAAGTGCCGAGAAGATCGCCGTCATCTGCTGAGAAATCTGATTTATCGGCATATTGAACTGTCTTGTATAGTTTGCAAAAACGGTCAGAGCGCCTGGTGTAAAGCCACTTGTTACCATCATAATTCCGCCTACACCTATAGTGATTCCGTAACTTACCATACTGACATTATGCGTTACGGGCCCCATAATTCCGCCGAAAAATTGCGCCTTAAACTGCTTGTCGCGCATATCGTCATTCAGCATACCGAATTCTTCTATACAGGTCTGCTCGTGGTTAAATACTTTTACCACCTTTTGACCTGTTACAGTCTCTTCGATATAGCCGTTTACGGCACCGAGCGCCGCCTGCTGACCTGAGTAATACTTTCTCGAAGCCTTACCGATTATAGCGCCGCAGAATACAAATAGCGGGATAAAGAACGCAGTGATAAGCGTTAGTATCCAGTTGGTGGTTATCATAAAGAAGAGGGTGCCCACAAGGGTGACTGCGCCAGAGAAAAGGGCAGTGACCGAGTGATTGAGCATCATATCTATATTGTCGATATCATTGGTAAAGCGGCTCATAATTTCGCCTGTTGGGTTTTGGTCAAAGTACTTTACAGGCAGCGTCTGAACCTTGCAGAAAAGCTCGTTTCTTATCTTCTCAAGTGTGTTTTGTGTGATAGAGAGCATAAGCCTTGACTGAAGATAAGACGATACGATGCCGATTAGGTATACAGTACCGAGAAGAAGTATTGCCGTTATAACATAGGTCAGTACTTCTGCAAAGCGGCTGCCTTCCATAATACCTGAAATAAACGGTATTTCAGTCAGCTTTTCAATCAGACCATCCATCTTTACCGCCATAATTCCGTCTTTAGCCTGGGTTGGTACTTGGCCTATGCGGTTGATTATAGGAAGCAGGGTAAAAGAGCCTATAAGTGAGGTGACAGCGCTCAGTAGCATACAGAAAAGCACCACTACGAGTTTTAGCTTATGCGGTTTGAAGTAGGCGAGCAGACGGGTAATAGTCTGTTTTGCATTTTTCGGTTTGCCGCCCATTCGTCCCGCCATCGGACCTCTGCCCGGACCGCCAGGCCCTCTGCCGGTGCCGCCCATCATAGGAGTTTTTTGTGTTTTTTTTGATGAGGAGGAATACTGCTTTTGCAGTTCTTCTAATGTTCTTTTTGCCATTATTTCTCCTCCTTATCCATTTGAGAATAGTATATCTCGCCATATTCGGTGCAGCTTTCAAGAAGCTCTTTGTGCGAGCCTACACCTGTTATTTTACCTTCGTTCATAACGACTATCATATCGCAGTCCTTGACCGAAGATATACGCTGAGCAATTATTATCTTGGTAGACCCAGTAAGCTCTTCGGTAAAGGCTTTTCTTATCATAGATTCGGTTGCAGTGTCAACCGCGCTTGTAGAGTCGTCAAGTATCAGTATTTTCGGTTTTTTAAGAAGTGCCCGCGCAATACAAAGCCGCTGCTTTTGTCCGCCAGAAACATTAACGCCGCCTTGTTCAAGCTCAGTATCATAGCCGTCCTTAAAGCTTTCAATAAAGCCGTGAGCTTGAGCATATCCTGCGGCTTTTCTCAGCTCTTTTTCCGAGGCTTCCTCGTCACCCCAACGGAGGTTTTCCTCAATAGTTCCCGAGAAGAGTACATTCTTTTGAAGTACCATTCCTACTCCCTCGCGAAGGTGATAGAGCGAATAGTCTTTGACATTTACACCGTCTATAAGAACTTCACCCTCATCAACATCGTAAAGACGAGGTATCATAGAAACAAGAGTGGTTTTTCCACAGCCTGTTGAGCCGATAATTCCTACCGTTTGACCCGCTTCGATAGTCAGGTCAATATCGTCGAGAACCTTGCCTTCACTTTTTTTATAGTAGCGGAAGCCTACATTCTTAAATTCTATCTTTCCTTCTTTGACCCTGAGATCGGGATATGCGGCATCGGCATCATTCAGGTCAATTTCCTCATTCAATACTTCTTTGATGCGCTTTGCAGAAGCGAGCGCACGCGAAGACATCATAAGCATCATGGTAACCATCATAAGTGAGGAAAGTATCTGAGTGACGTAGGTGATAAATGCAGATAGGTCGCCAATCTCCATTCCGCCGACAGTTCCTGCCTCACCGAGGACAATATTTGAGCCGAACCAAAGCACAGAAAGGGTAGTGATATTCATAAACACCGTCATAACAGGACCCATAAATATCATTATTTTCATAGCCGACATACCCGACTTTTTGAGGTTGCCGTTTACTTCGCGAAACTTTTCGGTTTCGTGGTTTTCTCTGACAAATGATTTCACAACACGTACATTTGTGATGTTTTCCTGAACGGTGTTGTTAAGTCCGTCAATTTTTTGCTGCATAGCAGCAAAACGGGGGAAGCCTTTTGATATAATGAAAAGTATGGTAATAAGCATCAAAGGTATGGTAACAAGCAATACTACCGAAAGGTCAGGACGCATCGATACTGCCATTATAATGGCACCTATAAGCATACCGGGTGAGCGCAGACACATACGAAGCAGCATATTAACGAAGTTCTGAAGCTGAGTTACGTCGTTTGTAAGACGGGTGACAAGAGAGCCTGCAGAAAATTTATCGATATTTGCAAAGGAGAATTTTTGCACCTTAGAAAAGACGTCGTCACGAAGATCTGCGGCGAAGTTCACAGAAGCCTTTGCCCCGAAGTAGGCGCCGCCGACTCCGCCAACCATCATAAGCACTGCAGTCAGTATCATAAGACCTGCCGTACCGATACTGCCGCCGACTGTAAGACTGCCGTCGTTTGCGCCGTTTATAACGATAGCAAGGAATTTCGGCATAAGTACCTCGCCGATAACCTCTACAATCATACAAATAGGACCTATTATAAAATAGGGAAGATAGGGTCGTACATATTTAAACCATTGCTTCATTATATTTTACCTCTCCTCAAAATTACCGATTATTTTCGCTAGCAAACGGTCAAGCTCGCAAAGCTCCTGCTCAGTCAACGATTCATAAGTCATCCGATCAAGCTCATCAAAGGTCAATTTCGAGAATTCGACAACCTGTCTGCCTTTATCGGTAATAGATATCATGTTCTGTCTTGAATCAGATTCGTTTGCCTGTCTTGTAATATATCCGTCTGCTTCAAGCTTTTTTAGACTTGTTGCAACAGCTGCAGGACTTATCTCAAAACGGTCTGCAATCTCACGTTGGGTAGGAGTTGTTTCGCAACGGTGTAAAAACATAAGAAGCATATGTTGGCTTCGGTGTATCTCACAGCCGCTCATGCGTTTTTCAACTGCACTGCGGTGTAGACGGTTTATCTTCATAAACTTGTGGTGCACCTCGTGAAAAGAAGGTTGTTTTATATTGGTATTCACAGTTTTCCTCCGTAACAGTTAATTAGTTAATTGTTAATGCCTTAACTATTATACATATATAATGTCAGTTGTCAACGCATAAATAATGAATAATATATTAATTTCATGATGTATAAATGAATATTTTTTGCATACAAATGCATATTATTCACTGAAAACTAACGAAATCTGCAAAAAACTGAAAAAAGACTTGCATTTTCTTGCATTTAGAGTTATAATCGCTGTATAAAATAAAATTTTCTTTTTGGAGGAGATTATAATGAAAAAGATTATTGCATTACTTATGGCTTTAGCTTTTATGGTTTGCTGCTTTGCAGGCTGCGGCGCAGAGACTTCAACCGATGACAATTCTTCAGACGCATCTTCTGACACAACTTCAGAGACAACCGCTGTTACCACAGTTAAAGAGGGTAAGCTCACAATGGCTACCAACGCTTATTTCCAGCCCTATGAGTATTATGACGGAGATAAGATAGTAGGAATAGACGCTGAGATCGCTGAAGCTATCGCTAAGAAGCTCGGTCTTGAGCTCGTTATCGAGGATATGGCTTTCGATTCCATCATCACCGCCGTTCAGGAAGGCTCTGTTGATATCGGTCTTGCGGGTATGACCGTAAAGCCCGACCGTCTTGAAAAGGTTGACTTCTCTATCAGCTATGCAAACGGCGTTCAGGTTGTTATCGTTCCCGAGAATTCTTCCATTGCTACTGTTGACGACCTCTTTGCTGACGGCGCAACTTATAAGGCAGGCGTTCAGCTCGGCACCACTGGCGACGCTTATGCTTCTGAGGACCTCGGTTCTGACAGAGTTACCCAGTATCCTAACGGAAACGAAGCTGTAAACGCTCTTCTCGGCGGCGACGTTGACTGCGTAATCATCGACAACGAGCCTGCTAAGGCTTTTGTTAAGAACAACCCCGGTCTTAAGATTCTTGATACCACCTATGCTGACGAGGACTATGCTGCCTGCATCAAGAAGGGCAACAAGACTCTTCTCGATGCTGTTGATAAGGCAATCAATGAGCTTATGGCTGACGGTACTATAGATACTATCATTGCAAAGTACATTAAATAAGCAAAGAAAATTTGATAGTTTCAAAGCAGGGATGATTTTTCATTCCTGCTTTATCTTGTAAAATAAAGATTTGGAGAAATAAATGACTAAAAAATTAAAGATAAGAAACCTTATTATAGGTTTCAGCATTTTCGCTGTTTTAGTCGTGGCGCTTTCGGCGTTCTATATAACGGGAAGAACGGGCGGTCGAGTTTCGAAGGAAATAACTGCCGCAGATGCTGATAAGATTATAACTGATACGTTTAACGAGCTTCCGAGCACGCTGGCAACAGGCGCTATATGGGTCGCTGAGAACAGTGATTTTACTGTAACCGATATTGATTTCGGTAACAGTAAGGATGCGGTTGTTACGGTGGCCTATTCGGTGCGCGATATTGCGTCGGCGATCACTGCTCATAAGCAGGAACTTATAAATTCCGCATATAAGATAGGTCAGGAATTAAAGGTAAACGGAAAAAGCACCAATGCCACAAGAATCCGTCAACAGATGACGCCTGAGCTTACCGCTTTGCTCGAAGAAGCAAAGGAGAAAACGGGTGAAGTTACAGTCACTCTTTATGAGGTTACAAGCGGCGAGTATACAGTATATCTTGATGATGATGCCGTAAATACCTTAACCGGCGGAATACTCACTGTAGTTGCAGAGATAGACTCTCTTAATACGGCAGTTTTCAACGACGAAGAGATAAATGTCACTAATGACGCAACTCTCAGAACAGGTATAAAACAGTTTTTTGAGCTTGATAACTATACTGCTCAGAAGCCCGCTACGGGCAACTGGCTTACAATGCTTGTGGATGATTTTGTATATGAATTCCATCGCAATTTCATCGAAAACAATATGTGGCTCTATCTTGTTCAGGGTCTCGGAATGACCCTTGCCATAACCCTTTGCGCAGGTGTTATGGGTATTATACTAGGTTTTATCGTTGCCATTGTGCGATGTACGAATGAGCTTACGGGTAAACTGGTATTTATTGACAGAATCTGCCGTGTATATCTTACCATAATTCGCGGTACGCCCGTTATGGTACAGCTGCTCATAATTTATTTTGTAATCTTCTTGCCGATTGGCGTGCCCAAGTTCGTTTCTGCAGTGCTTTGTTTTGGACTCAACTCGGGTGCCTATGTTGCTGAGATTGTGCGTGGTGGTATTATGGCTATCGACAAGGGGCAGACAGAGGCGGGAAGAAGTTTGGGCTTCGGTTATGCGCAGACAATGATAAACTTTATTATTCCGCAGGCGTTTAAGGCTGTATTACCCTCACTTGCAAATGAGTTTATAACCCTTTTAAAGGAGTCGTCGGTTGCTTTCTATATCGGAGTTTCCGACCTTACACAGGGCGGATTGCGTATACGCTCGATAACCTTCTCGAGCTTTATGCCGCTTATTGCGGTAGCTCTGATCTATCTGGCGATAGTAATGATTCTGACAAAACTTGTAGGCGTTTTGGAAAGGAGGCTGCGTCGTAGTGATCACTAATGAAGTTTTAATAAAAACTGAAAATTTGCAGAAGTCCTTCGGAAAGCTCGACGTACTTACCGGAATAGATATTGAGATAAAGCGCGGTGAGGTTGTCGTTGTTATCGGGCCATCGGGCTCGGGCAAATCGACATTTCTTCGTTGTCTGAATCGTCTTGAAGAGCCTACGGGCGGAAAGATATTATTTGAGGATGCCGATATTACTGCACCCAAAAGCAACATAAATCTTCACCGTCAGAAGATGGGAATGGTTTTCCAGCAGTTTAATCTGTTTCCGCATTTGACCGTTCTCCGTAATCTTACCATTGCTCCGACAAAACTTCTCGCAGTATCTAAAGAAGATGCCGAGAAGAGGGGAATGGAGTTGCTCGCTCGAGTAGGGCTTGCAGACAAGGCGAATGCCTATCCAAATCAGCTTTCAGGCGGTCAGAAACAGAGGGTTGCTATTGTTCGTGCCCTTGCGATGAACCCTGAAGTTATGCTCTTTGACGAGCCTACAAGTGCTCTTGATCCCGAGATGGTAGGTGAAGTCCTCGATGTTATGAAGAGCCTTGCAAAAGAGGGAATGACAATGGTGGTCGTTACCCACGAAATGGGCTTTGCACGCGAGGTTGCTGACCGTGTCGTATTTATGGACGGCGGGGTTATTGCCGAAGAGGGAGCACCTGAAGAGATTTTTACAAATCCACAAAATCCCAGAACACAACAGTTTTTACAGTGTGTGCTGTAACGAAAAACTCCGAAGGAACTTCCTTCGGAGTTTTCTTTTAACCAATATAATCTACTACTTCGACCACACCGCTTGAGTGGTAGAGGGACGGAGTAATGAGAAGGGTATATCCGCTGCCTGCAGGGCAGGTCCATTCGACCATACTTTTACGTGGTAGCGCACAGGCTGAAAGTAACATCATAATGGCGCCACCGTGCATAATTACCGCCGCGTGCTCGGCTTTTTTAGCCATCATATCGCGAACAATCTCATTCAGACCAACACAAAGGCGTTTTGCAAACTTGGTATTATCTTCACCGCCTGGTGTTGAATTTATCTTACCCGCTGCCCAATCGGCATAAGCGGGATTTCCCTCTAGCTCGTGAGCCGTCTTTCCCTCAAAGTCGCCAAAATCTATTTCTCTGAGATTTTCAACAGTCTGTATGTCTTTAGATGGATAGAGAATACGGGCGGACTGTACTGCGCGAAGCAACGGGCTTGAATATACGCAGTCGACCTTTGGATAATCGTTTTCCTCGGCATATTGCTTGAGCTGAGCCACGCCGACGCCCGAAAGGGGGAGGTCTGTTCTGCCAATATACTGTCCCGAAATGTTTGCGTCGGTCAGACCGTGACGGATAAGATGTATTTTATAAGTTTTCATTACAGCACCTCTATAAGTTCAGTAATAATATTATTAGAAACGAGCATACCTTCATCGGTCAACCTGATAGAATTGTCATCTACAACACAAAGCCCTTTGTAAAGCTTTGATTTTTTGATAAGAGCTTCAGGCAGTTTTCCAAAGCGTTTTTCATACTCAGAAAATACAAGTCCCTTTGAGAGACGAAGTCTTAACATAATATACTCATCGGCATCTCCGCCGTCACCGTCATATATAGGTGCTGCACCGTCAATAAAAGACTGTATATCCCGAGGATAATACATTCTTCTGCCCTCGAAAAATGAGTGAGCGGAAGGCCCTATACCGATATACTCATCCGAGTTCCAATACTTATTGTTGTGTCGGCTCTGATATCCGCTTTTTGCAAAGTTAGATATCTCATAGTGCTCATAATCGGCGTCGCGAAAAGCCTTTGATATATATAAATATTGGTCGGCAACCGAGTCGTCATCCGGTAAAGCCAAACCGTTTTTTTTAAACGGGGTATTTTTTTCAACTTTTAAAATGTAGCAGGAGATATGCTGTAGCTGAAGTGACAAAATATCCTTGATGCTTTTATCAATGGTTTGGTTATTACTTTTTGGCAGTCCTATCATAACATCGGCAGAAATATTCTTTATACCAACGCTTTTTGCAATGCTCACAGTATCTACTGCGTCTGTAAAAGTATGACGTCTGCCAAGCATTTTGAGCTCTTTTTCATCCGAACTCTGCACTCCGATAGATAATCTGTTAACTCCAAGGTCTGCAGCCGATTCAATGAAATGCGGGTCATTGCCAGGGTTCACTTCACAAGTAATCTCGGTATTTTCACACAGTTTAAAGCTTGAACGCACAGTTCGCAAAATTTTTTCAAGCTGTGATGCAGTCAGCAGGGAAGGAGTACCTCCACCAAGGTAAACAGTATCAATGGGGCAGGTGTTCAGTCTGCCCCATTTTTCTATTTCGCTACATAATTTGTCTACGTACCGCTGACGTAATTCAGATGCAAAATTACCCGAATAAAAATCGCAGTAATTGCACTTCTTCTCGCAAAACGGTATGTGCAGATAGAGTCCCTTAGTCAAGTATCTCACCGATACAGCTGCCGGGGATTCCTGCAGCGTTAGCCTCGTCGGTATCGAGATGCATTGCAAGTGCGTAGCTCGGGCTGACACGTGCTACAACATCGCCGAATACGAGTGCTCTGCCGTCGGTGGGAATCTTAACAGATACTACCTGAGTATCTTTAATTCCGTACTTCTCAGCATCCTCGGGAGTCATATGTATGTGACGCTTAGCTGCGATAACACCCTCGGTAAGCTCAACCTCACCGCAGGGACCAACGAGCTTGCAAGCGCCGCTGCCGGCAATGTCACCGGACTCGCGTACGGGAGCAGAAACACCGATAGAACGAGCGTCGGTAAGAGAAAGCTCTACTTGAGTAGCCTTGCGGCATGGACCGAGGATAGAAACACCCTTGAGCTCGCGCTTAGAACCTACAACGGTAACTCTTTCTTCACAAGCAAACTGACCGGGCTGAGAAAGGTCCTTTTTTGGAGTGAGCTTGTAGCCTTTTCCGAAAAGGATCTCAAGATGCTCTTCAGATACGTGTACGTGTCTTGCAGAAATTTCAACTAATACTTCTTTTGCCATTTTACTATCTCCTTAGCGTGTTAAACACATAATTTACAATTCTATTTTACACAATAGCGCGCAATATTGCAAGCATTAAGATATTCTTTTAAATAAAATTATTTATTGTCATTATCCCTGGCAGTTTTCTTCTTGCATTAATCGACACAAAATAGTATAATAAATTTGTATGTTTGTTAATCTTTTTCAAATAATAAGATTGTTTGGAGGAGATTAAATGAATAAAAACGAATATTCTTATAAAAACACTGAAGATAACAACACGGATACTTCTGAAAATGAAATCGAACAGGTGAAGGATTTCGGTTCGGTAACAAGTACAGGTGGTCGTCATACAATACACTGTCTAACCGTAGTAGGCGAGATAGAGGGGCACATACTCTCTTCAAACCAGAGCAAGACGACCAAGTACGAACACGTCATACCTCAGCTTGTTGAGGTTGAAGAGAACAGAGAAATAGAAGGGCTGCTTATAATTCTCAATACAGTAGGCGGCGATGTTGAGGCTGGACTCGCTCTGGCAGAGCTTATCGCAGGTATGAAAAAACCTACAGTTTCACTTGTTCTTGGTGGAGGACATTCAATAGGTGTGCCGCTCAGCGTGTCTGCTAAAAGATCCTTTATTGTACCGAGTGCTACTATGACTATACATCCTGTCAGAATGACGGGCCTTGTACTCGGTGTACCACAGATGCTTCGCCATTTTGAGAAGATGCAGGACAGGATAACGAACTTTGTGACTTCTAATTCAGGAATAACCAAAAATCGTTTTAACGAGCTTATGATGAATGTTGGAGAGATGGTTACCGATGTTGGCACTGTCCTTGATGGTAAACGTGCCGTAAAGGAAGGACTTATCGACAATGTTGGAAGTCTTCAGGATGCAATCAGATGTCTTTACGATATGATAGAGAATAAAAAAGAATAATTTTAGGGGTGTATTTATGGCAACCAAAAAAGGCAGCGGAAGAAAAAAGACTTCTCAGGGGTCCGCACCGTCAAAGACCAGTCAGGGACGCAGACAGGTAATTTCTGTAATTCTTTTCGGTATATCCTTGTTCCTTCTTGCAGTTGTGCTTATACCGGGAGAAAATCTGTGGAAGGGTATACATGATTTTCTTTTCGGTCTTTTTGGTGTGCTCACCTATGCCGTTCCGATATTTATGATAGCGGTATCTGTTTTTTATGCGCTTGAGCGTCTTTCGGGTACCGTGCTTACAAAAATAGTTGAGACAGGAGTCCTTATACTGTTTGTTGATGCAGCTATAGATATCTTCATTCCTCACATGCCAAACGAAACCTTCGGTCAACATCTTGCTACCGCATATAATAATGGTGTCGCGCTCAGAAGCGGAGGCTTTTTCGGAGCTTTGGTCGGTCAGCCGATTTATTCCGCTTTTGGTGTAGTTGGTGCAGGAATTACTATTTGTATCCTAATTCTTGTGTTGCTTATGCTGACAACAGGAACTACTGTCGTCGCCCTGTTTAGATCTATCGCAAAGCCCATAAAGGGCATTGAAAAATCAGTGGAAAATACATTCCAGAATAAGCTAGGCAATAAAGAAAAGATATCGGTTAGCGACATTGATCTGCCGATAGGACAGACAGGAACTAAGAAGGCTGAGCGAGCATCCTCGGAGGAAATACAGAAGCGCCTTATTAATACATACAGAGATGAAGAGCCTGAAAAAACCGAAGCCACTGTATTTATTCCCGACGATGTGTCTGAAGAGGGTAGTAGTGGCTCTGTTAATGAGGCTCTTGATGCCGCTAAAAAGGAAGCCAAAAAGACACGTAAGATCATCGAGGATGCAAAGCAGGAGGTTGAAGAGGCTTCTATAGAGAGTATCGCTATGTCGAATGAGGGTTATAAATTTCCGCCCATCGACTTGCTTAAGAAAGACGAGTTCAGCAACCTCGGAGGTGTTGAGGCAGAACTCGAAAGTACCGCAGAAAGACTTGTTGAGACACTGCGTAGCTTTGGCGTAGAAACAAGAATTGTGGATATTTCAAGAGGTCCGACAGTAACACGCTACGAGCTGCAACCGAGCGCAGGTGTAAAGATAAGCAAGATAACTAGCCTTGCCGATGACATTGCGCTGAATTTGGCGGCAGAGGGAGTCAGAATTGAGGCACCAATACCGGGTAAAGCCGCGGTAGGTATTGAGATACCAAACCGCACGGGTAAGGTTGTAAGAGTTAGAGATCTGCTTGAATCACCCGCCTTTACAGGCTCCAAGAGCAAGCTTACTGTTGCTCTCGGAAAGGATATAGCAGGTAATGCTATCGTTACAGATATTGCAAAAATGCCTCACGGACTCATTGCCGGTTCCACAGGCTCGGGTAAATCGGTATGCATCAATACCCTTATAATGAGTATTCTCTATAAAGCGAGCCCCGATGATGTCAAGCTTATAATGATCGACCCAAAGGTAGTTGAGCTTGCTGTTTATAACGGAATTCCTCATCTGTATGTACCCGTTGTTACCGACCCGCGTAAAGCGGCGGGAACTCTTGGTTGGGCAGTTTCAGAAATGGAACGCCGTTATAAGATGTTTGCTGCAAGCAACGTTCGCGACATTGACGGCTATAACCGAGTGGCTGAAAACGATGAGGAAATGAAAAAGCTTCCTCGTATCGTTATTATTATAGATGAGCTTGCAGATCTTATGATGACAGCTCCCAAAGAGGTAGAGGATTCCATTAATCGTATTGCAGCCAAGGCAAGAGCTGCGGGTATGCACCTTATCATTGCAACTCAGCGTCCTTCTGTAGATGTCGTTACAGGCGTCATAAAGGCTAATATCCCGACACGTATAGCCTTCCTCGTTTCTTCGCAGGTGGATAGCCGTACTATACTTGATTCGGCAGGCGCCGAAAAGCTTCTCGGTAAAGGCGATATGCTCTTTAATCCCGCGGGTGCTATAAAACCGTCACGTATACAGGGTTGTTTTGTTACTGACGCTGAGGTCGAATCGGTTGTTGATTACATAAAAGCTGACCATTCCGCTGATTACGATCAGGAGATAATGAACGAGATTGAACGTCAGGCGGCTTCGGGCGGCAAGAAGGACCACGGCGGCTCGTCGTCCGATGACGGAGGGGAAGAGGTTGACTCTATGCTCAGCGCTGCTATAGAGGTAGTTGTTGAGACAGGGCAAGCTTCAACTTCTATGCTTCAGAGAAGATTGAAGCTTGGCTATGCGAGAGCCGCGCGCCTTATGGATGAAATGGAAGCCAGAGGTATTATCGGGGGATATGAGGGCGCAAAACCGCGTGCCGTTCTTATAACGCGTGAGCAGTGGATGGAACAGAAGGCTGGGGAAGAATAGTGAAAAAACTTACCCGCAAAGAATATATACGTCTGCTTATTGCCGCTGTTGTTGCGCTTGTAATGCTCCTGCTTATCGTAACGTTTTCCAACGATGTGAATATACCGACCTGGTCACAAATATTCGGCGGATCGGTGTCGCAGGATGAAGATTATGTGCGCTTTATAGATGTCGGTCAGGGTGACAGTATTCTCATATCTAGTAACGGATACAATGCTATGATAGATTTCGGCGATAATACTGATGACGGCGCTGAGCTTATGAAAGATTTGCGTAATTACGGCATCAGACACATTGACTGTATGATAATAACCCATTATGATTCGGATCATATAGGCGGTGCAGATACTGTTATAGAGAGACTTGATGTCAGCAATATAGTTTTACCTATTCGATATGACGAAGATTCAAAGTCGCTTTCTGAGGTCGATCAAGCCATTGACAAGAGTGATGCTAAGGTATATACCGCGACAGTTGGCACTGTTATCAATATTGGAGATTTTGAACTTACTATTGTTGCTCATTACGAGGACGAAGCCGATACCAATGAACGCAGCGTAATTATTATGGCTGAGATAGACGGCGTAAGGTTTCTCTTTACAGGGGATGCAGATTCAACCATAGAACAAAGACTGATAGAAGACGGGCTGCTGCTTGATTGCGATGTTTTTAAGGCTGCTCATCACGGCAGCAAATATTCTAACAGTCTTGAGTTCCTTCAGTATATAACTCCCTCGTATGCTGTAATATCTTGTGGTGAGCTTAACTCCTACGGGCATCCGCACAGTGAGGTAATAGAAAATTTCAATAGTGTAGATGCGAAAATATACCGTACTGATATTAATGGCGATATTACTTTTTATTTAGAAAACGGCGTGCTTTCTCCATCTGTTGAATTAAAAGCGCGTAAATAAAAAAACGAGCCGTCAGAATAGCTCTGACGGCTTGGTTTTTTAAGTTCTGTCACGGCGAGAAGTGAAAAGAAGTGAAATACACCAGATTCCCGCAAGCGCGATCACCGTATAGATTATTCTTGAGACTATAGCGTCGGAACCTCCGAATGCCCAGGCAACAAGATCAAATTGGAATATTCCTACAAGACCCCAGTTTAGCGCTCCGATTATTACGAGGGCAAGACAAATCTTATCTAACATTTTATCAACTCCTTTGTAAGTATCATTTACAAAATAACGGTTTTTTATTCATAAAATTTCAATTCTTATTAAAAAATGCTTGACAAAAAAGCTCTGTTATTTTATAATAGCAACGTTGCAAAAATGATATGCTGCTATGGCTCAGGTGGTAGAGCACATCCTTGGTAAGGGTGAGGTCACCAGTTCGAATCTGGTTAGCAGCTCCAGAAAAAGAAAGACACGCGAAAGTGTGTCTTTCTTTTTCAATGAAATTCGCCTACGGCGAGTGAAATAACTTCGCTATGAAATACGCTAACGCGTATGAAATATTTGCTTCGCAAATGTTAAGAGGCGAATTTTATTTCACATTTTTGCGATAGCAAAAATATTTCATAATCCGTAAGGATTATTTCATATGGCGGCAGCCATATTTCATTTTATCTTGCACCTCTGCCGCTTTTATGCTATAATACACCTAAGGCGGTGATCGATATGAAAAAATTGGTATGTTTATTGTTGGCTGCAGTTCTTGCGTTCAGTTTTTCTGCTTGTAGTATTGAGGAAAAGCCGACAAGCGATACGGAAGCGTCAAGCGATACGGTAACGTCAAGCGATACGGTAACGTCAAGTGATACAGAAACACATAGCAAGACGAACAGCGATTCATCATCAAATTCAGTATCATTAAATGAAACGCCTTTTGACAGCAGTACACAAAAGCCCAACATCGACAGTGATGTGTCATCGTCAAATAATACCGAAACAAACAGTTCAGAATCGTATCAAATTTTGCCCGGAATAACAGATATGACACAAGAAGAATTAAGACCTAATTTTTGGTTGGGAAACAATAAAAAACTTTCGGATGATGTTCTTGTTGTTATATTATTTATTGATGATAATGAGAGCCATTGGGAAAAACAAGAAATTGATGATTTTACAGAAACAGCCATTAAACCGGCGTTAGCTTTTCTTGAAGATGAAGCAAAAAAACACAACAATAACCTGAAATTCAAAATTGAAAGCTTATCAAAATATAATACAAACAAGTCTTTAAAATATGATGGTACGGTGAATAAAAATTTAAATGTGGGCGGTTCTTCAAAGGATGTATTAGACCAAGCTGCACAAAAATTAGGGTTTGAGAATAACTGGGACATATATTCTTATTATAAAAATCAACAGGGAGAAAATGATTTGATTTTTTTGAATCTGCTAAATAAAGACGGTATCTCGTATGCACGAAATTGCAATTCTATCGGATATGCAGCTTATGCTGAGCATGCCGTTATCTTTAGAAGATATTTGGGTGAAGCAGTTCCAAAAGACAGGGCATCAACAGTTGCGCATGAAATATTACATCTCTTTGGTGCAGAAGATATGTATACAACATTTAGCAGAGAGGTATTAGCGACACAATTTTATTATAATGATATAATGCTGCTTTCACCGGATTTATCTATATTAACATACTCTGTAGGAGATCTAACTGCCTATTCGGTTGGTTGGCATAATACACCACCGGAAGTATGTTATAATGAGTTGTGGTGGCAATGAGAACCGTAGTACAATGGTTATGTGAAATTTCATAAAAACTTCTTGTGGGTGAGAATAAAACGTTTCTAAAGCCAATAGGATGTGGCTTAAAGAGTAAAAATTGAAAAATCCTCGGTTTTTGCCTAGTTCTTTTTCGGACACGAATGACAAAAATCCCGAATGCGAAAGCGTTCGGGATTTTTACTTCTTACTTCTTACCTCTTCACTCTTACTTCAAATAATGTTTTGAACGGGATTTTTGAAAGTAAGAAGTAATAGTGAATAGTGAAGAAGTATTGCGGCTTTGCCGCTTTTATGCTATAATACACTTAGAGGTTGGTGATAGTGTGAAAAAAAGTAAGTTGTTTTTTATAATCTTTTTAAGTGTTTTTGCTTTGTTTTTAGTATGCTTTTTTGTAGCGAGTGCTTTGATACAAAATGGTGTTATTCCTATTGTTGAGTTTACTTCTTCGATGCAAGGGATTTTAGCTTCTATTGTATTTTTTCCGTTAGTTGTTAGTCTTTTCTTTTTAGGACAACTTCTAAAAAGTAAATCAGGAGTTTGGCAGAATATTTATAAAGTGCTAAACTTTGTTTCTATAGCTTTATTCTGTTATATTG
>JAZQER010000031.1:0-27288 GCA_045539095.1 Acutalibacteraceae bacterium
GCAACTTTCTGTGCACAACAGAAAATACAATAGTTTTCCTATGCGTCCACTTAATTGGAAATCTCCTGCTGATTATTTAAAGGCTTTTCTTATTAACGGCGAAGTTTTCTAATTTTGTAACACATCATTGACAAACCAACAGATTTTAAAAAAAATCGGGCAACATTAATGTTGCCCAACAAATGCATTTAATTTAGTATAGTTTTACATCCTGCCAAAGTTTATCAAAATAAGCTCTTGTATCATTATCCATATCGTGAAAATATTCACACTTTGGCATATCTGCTTCTGAAGGATAAATTATCTCGTCTCCCAAAAGAGAATAATCGGGATTTGTCGTTACAGCCGTATTAGGTGACGCATAATAAATATATTCTGCATTAGCAAGCGCTACATCCGGCTCTAAAAGAAAATTAATAAAGAGCATCGCAGCTTCATAATTAGTTGCATTTTTAGGAACGCAGACAGAATCTACGAAGATATTAACACCTTCTTTAGGATAAACGAAAGCCAAGTCTTCATTATTATCAAGCATACTGAGATAATCGCCCGCATAGTAGGGGGCGATAGCAGCAGAGCCCGACTCCATCTTGTTATAAACCTCGTCCATAACATATGCCTGAAGCACCTTTTTCTGTTGCTTCAAAAGGTCTGCGGCAGTGTCCCATTCCGATTTATCTGTAGTATTTATGTCTTGTCCCAATAAAAACTGCGCTATTGCAAAGGCATCGCGAGGGTTGTTAAAAGTCAGAACATCGTTCTCATATTTTTCATCCCACATTATCGACCAAGAATCAGGAGTTACATCAACAAGTGTTGTGTTGTAAATAAGACCGACCATACCTACGCTATAAGGCACGCTATACTCATTGTTTGGATCAAAATAAATATTTTTATACTTCTCATCAATAAGATCATAGTTAGTAATCGCTGACATATCGAGTTTTTGAAGCATATCTTCATTTATCATACGCTCAATCATATAATCAGAGGGTATTACGATATCGTAAGATACGCCGCCGTACTTTATGAGAGAATACATAGACTCGTTACTGTCAAAGGTAGAGTAATTTACCTTTATTCCGGTCAGATGCTCAAACTCTTTGATGACATTCATTGAGTCCTCACTGCCATCTGAAATATACTCTCCCCAATTGTAAATATTAAGGGTAGTACCTACAAGATCCGGTCTGTCATAATTTCCTCTTGCATCAATGCCCATAGGTTCATATTGACAGCCAACACAAAGAGAAACAATAAGTAAAAGGGAAAGGGTGAGAGAAAGAAATCTTTTCATCATCTTTTACCCTCCTTTTTGTTTTCTGCTTTTGACTGCGAGAAATTAAAAAGAATCAGCAGTAAAAGAACAGCAACAAACATTATTGTAGAAAGAGCGTACATGTCGGGTGTAACTCTACGCTTTGTCATTGAATAAATCAGCAACGGGAGCGTTTGAAAATCAGGTCCCGTAGTAAAATAACTAATAACAAAATCGTCTAAAGAGAGTGTAAATGCCATAATGAAGCCAGTGACTATACCCGAAGATATAGAAGGAAGCACAACCTTGAAAAAGGCTTTAAACGGGGTACAACCTAAGTCAAGGGCAGCTTCTGTTAAATGGGAATCCATCTGACTTAGCTTCGGCATAACCGAAAGAATAACATAAGGCAGGTTAAAGGTTACGTGGGCAATAAGCAAAGTAACAAAACCGAGAGAATTTCTAAGTGCTAAAAATTTACCTATAAAAACAAAAAGCAACATCATAGAAATTCCCGTAACTATATCAGGATTCATCATAGGGATATTAGTAACAGACATTACCGCAGATTTTGTCCATCTTTTTCTGTATGAAAAAATACCTACAGCCGCTACTGAACCAAGCACAGTTGAAATCAACGCCGATGAAAGAGCAAGAATTAACGTATTTAAAAGAGCGTTTAAGACTGTATCGTTACCTATAAGCTCTGCGTACCAATGCAACGAAAAACCTTCCATTACAGCAGTGCTGTTTGACGAATTGAAGGAAAAAACGACCATAACAAGGATAGGCGCGTAAAGGAAAAGGAGAATGAGTCCAATATATAATTTCGATAAGAATTTCATACTATAACACCTCCGTCGTCGTCAGAGGCAAACCTATTCATAAACGCAAGGCTTATGAGAATCATTACCATAAGCACTAACGAAAGAGCAGCACCCATATTGTAGTTAGAGTTCAGCTTGAACTGTTGCTCAATTACATCGCCTATAAGCTCGTTTCTAATTCCGCCAAGTTTTTGGGAAATATAAAAGGTTGAAACTGACGGTACAAATACCATAGTAATTCCGGAAATTACACCGGGTAAACTAAGCGGAATTATGACACGTCGAAGGGTAGTAAAACCGTTGCTGCCAAGGTCTGAGGAAGCCTCAAGCAAGGAATGATCCAGCTTTGAGAGTGACGAATAGATTGGCAGAATCATATACGGAATAAAATTATACACCATTCCGAGAATGACAGCTCCTGGCGTGTTAATAAGCTGGAGCTTTTCAAAGCCGAGGCTCTCAATCACTGTGTTAATTATTCCGTTACGTTCCAAAATTGCAGAAAGGGAATATGTGCGGATAAGAAGATTCATCCACATCGGTAGCATAACAAGGAGCATAAGCGTTCCTTGTGTTGATAGCTTTGTTTTGGTCATAAAATAGGCAAGGGGATAGGAGATTAAAAGGGTTATAACCGTTGCGATAAAAGCATAGAGTATCGAAACTCCGAATATCTTGAGGTAATTATATTCAACTATCTTTCCGATATTATCAAAGGTGAAATTTCCTGCCGCATCGGTGAAGGAATAATAAGCCACCATTAAAAGAGGAACAATAATGAATATAGCCGACCAGATGACATAAGGAGAAGATACGAGAGGATTACCAATTCTCGTTTTCTTCATTTGCGTCCTCCTCGTCAGGCTCGGGATCAGAAAGATGTTCAATCTCGTCCGAATATGTACTGTAATCTCCAAACATACCCGAATATTCGCTCTTTTTCATAATATGGATAGCATCGGGTTCAATATAAAGTCCGACAGTTTCGCCTTCTTTTGCTTCATCGGTTGTCTGTATCATCCATTTAAAACCGCCGATGTCAACAATAATCTCGTAATGTACGCCTAGGAAGGTCACTGAGGTAACAACACCGGTAAGCATTCCTTTTTCCGGTGCAACGATATCGACATCCTCGGGACGGACTACAACATCTACGGGCTCGTTCGTTTCGAAACCTTTATCAAGACAATCAAAGGTATGACCTGAAAATTCTGCTGTAAAGTCTTTTTTCATAACACCGTCAAGAATATTTGACTCGCCGATAAAATCAGCAACAAATGCATTTTCCGGCTCGTTGTAAATGTCCTTCGGACTGCCAATCTGCTGTATTTTTCCGGCATCCATTACGACAACAGTATCGGACATAGTTAAAGCCTCTTCTTGGTCGTGCGTAACGAATATAAAGGTAATTCCAAGTGACTGCTGTATCTTTTTAAGCTCAACCTGCATATCCTTACGGAGCTTAAGATCAAGCGCCGCGAGAGGCTCATCCAAAAGAAGAACTCTTGGCTCGTTGGCAAGCGCTCTTGCAATAGCGACGCGCTGTTGCTGACCGCCAGAAAGAGTGTCAATACGCCTCTTTTGCAGTCCTTCAAGATTCACAAGCTTCAGCATCTCGGAAACCTTTTCTTTTATTTCGCTCTCTTTAGCCTTTTTTACCCTCATACCAAAAGCAACATTTTCATAAACGCTCAGGTGAGGGAAAAGGGCATAACGCTGAAAAATGGTGTTAACCTGTCGCTTATAAGCAGGAACACCATTTATCTTCTTACCGTCAAAGAAGATATCTCCGCTGTCAGGCTCTTCAAAACCGCCGATTATTCGTAAGGTGGTTGTTTTGCCGCATCCCGAAGGACCGAGCAAGGTGACAAATTCACCGTCTCTGATTGTGAGATCAATACCGTCAAGAACGGTCTGCTCTCCAAACGAGATAGATATGTCTTTGAGTTCAATAATATTTTCGCTTTTCATAGCGCATCCCCCTTTGCGGACACTAAGTGCCGCACAAGTTACTGTTAATAACCCTGTGCGATACCCGCAGCTTCATTAGTACCAGCCCTCCGCAAAGAGTTTTTCACAACAAAGATATTGTTGTTAAGGCTTGCTTTTTGAAACTGCATTTGAGCACAGATGCGTTAAACAATTCATATTAAATATATAACTGCCGCGCGCAATTGTCAAGAGTTTTGATTTTTAACTCCTAATAATATTAACCATATATTAAATTTATAGAAAATAGTTGCCTATATTTTCCGGATGTGGTATAATCACAAAATAAGATTAGTATGGGGGATTATGTTTATGCGTATATTGGGTATTGACCCCGGTTATGCCATCGTAGGCTACGGAGCGATAGATTTTACGCGAAACCGTTTTACTGTTCTTAATCATGGAGCAATCACAACAAAAGCCGGCGTACCCTTTACAAGCAGACTGTACGAAATATATGAGGACATGAACGTTTTGATTCAACGTATCTGCCCCGAAGCGATTGCAATTGAAAAGCTTTACTTTAACACAAATACAACCACAGCGATAGATGTTGCACAAGCAAGAGGAGTTATCCTACTTGCCGCAAAGAAAAACTGTGTTCCCGTGTATGAATATACTCCGTTACAGGTAAAATCTGCAGTTACCGGTTACGGAAAAGCAGAGAAAAATCAAGTTATGGAAATGACGAAAAGCATTCTCGGACTTGAGAAGGTACCGAAGCCTGACGATACTGCCGACGCATTGGCACTAGCCATTTGTCACGCTCATACGGGCGGATCTCTTCTGGGTAAACTTAATTCGAAAGGAACGATATAATGATTTCTTCTGTAAGGGGTAAGCTAATTTATTCTGATAATACCTGTGCTGTGATTGAATGCTCAGGTGTCGGACTTAAATGCTTTGCGAGTCTTAAGACCCTAGCGTCTTTGCCCAAAAACGGTAGCGATGCATTTCTTTTTACACACTTATCTGTTAAAGAAGATTCGCTTGACCTTTTTGGGTTTGCTAACAAGAATGAGCTTGAGTGCTTTAAGTTATTGATCTCTGTCAGCGGTGTCGGGGCAAAAACGGCGATAGCTTTTCTTTCGGATTTTACACCCGACCAAATATCATTTTACATCGTTTCGGGCGACTATAAGGCACTTACTGGAGTCAGCGGTGTCGGGGCAAAAACGGCGCAAAGGATTGTCTTAGAGTTAAAAGATAAGATTGCTAAAGGAACACTTGAACTTTCTGAGGAAACACTTACCGTGAGTCGAGTTGATACAAGAACGAGTGTATCTGAGGCGGTTGCCGCATTGGTTGCATTAGGCTTTTCACAGAGCGAGGCTACGCTCTCTGTCGGTAAGCTTGATCCAACACTTCCCACTGACGAACTTATTAAGGGCGGACTTAAAAATCTGTCCGGAAAGGTATAATCTATGTTTGAGCAGGAATTTGAAAATCGCATAGTAATGCCGGAATATTCACCGGAGGCTGATGATGCAGAGGTTTCGCTCCGTCCGAAAACTCTTGCTGACTATGTCGGACAGGTGAAGGTTAAAGAAAACCTTGATATATATATAAAAGCCGCACTTGCCCGTCACGAATCATTGGACCATGTGCTTTTATACGGTCCTCCCGGACTTGGAAAAACAACCCTTTCAAACATTATCGCTCACGAAATGGGGGTTAATATCCGTGTCACTTCGGGACCTGCAATTGAGAAGCAGGGTGATTTGGTAGCCTTGCTTACTAATCTTTCAGAAGGCGATGTTCTCTTTATTGACGAGATTCACAGACTTCCGAGGATAGTGGAAGAGGTTTTATACCCCGTAATGGAGGACTTTTCGCTTGATATCATTATAGGAAAGGGTCCGTCTGCCCGCTCTATAAGAATAGACGTTCCGCACTTTACTTTAGTTGGTGCTACCACACGATCGGGTCAGCTTACAGCCCCACTTCGCGACCGTTTCGGAGTTTTGCTCCGTCTTGAACTTTACAGTCCCGAAGAGCTTGCCAAGATAGTTGAGCGCTCAGCAAGCATACTAGGTATACAAATAGAGCATGACGGTGCGCTTGAGATTGCATCTCGTTCGAGAGGTACTCCGAGAATTGCAAACAGGCTTCTCAAAAGAGTTCGTGATATCTGTGAAGTTCAGTATGATGGAGTTATCACGGAAGATGTTGCAAAAAGCGCACTTGAGCGCTTTGAAATAGACGAACTCGGTCTTGATGACTTTGATAGAAAGATGCTTCGAACAATAATAACAAATTACAACGGAGGACCGGTTGGTCTTGATACTCTTGCTGCAGCGGTCGGTGAAGAAGCAATTACTATAGAAGATGTTTATGAGCCTTATCTTATGCAGATAGGATTCCTTACAAGAACCAACAGAGGACGCTGTGTAACAAAACTTGCCTATGACCATCTCGGTATTGCATATGCGGGCGATGTACAGCAAACTATTTTTTAATCATAGGAAAATTTATGAGATTTACAGAAGATTTTTTTGATTACGAACTGATTGATGCCACCGATGGCGAGCGCCTGGAACGTTGGGGTGATGTTATTCTTATTAGACCTGACCCTCAGATAATGTGGCATCATGAAAAAAAGAATAAACTCTGGTTTTCTGCCGATGCTGTTTATCATCGTTCTCAAAGCGGCGGAGGATATTGGGAGAACCTCAAAAAGGTACCCGATGTATGGTCTATTGCCTATAACGACTTAACATTTAGACTTAAGCCTATGGGCTTTAAACATACCGGACTTTTTCCTGAGCAGGCGGTGAACTGGAAACTCGCAGATAAGCTTATCAGAGAAGCAGGAAGGCCAATTTCAGTTTTAAATCTTTTTGCTTATACAGGAGGCGCAACCCTTGCGTGCCTTAATGCAGGTGCCAGCGTTACTCACGTAGATGCATCAAAGGGTATGGTCGGTTGGGCAAAGGAAAATGCATCGGTATCCCATCTTTCGGACAGGCCAGTAAGATGGCTGGTTGACGACTGTCAGAAGTTTGTCAAAAGGGAAATTCGCCGCGGTAATAAATACGATGCTGTAATTATGGATCCGCCGTCATACGGTCGCGGCCCTAACGGAGAGGTTTGGAAGCTTGAACAGCAGATAAGCGAGCTTTTGTCTGATGTAGGACAGATTATGTCTAACAAACCGCTGTTTTTCTTTTTGAATTCTTATACCGGCGGGCTTTCACCTACAATTCTTAACTATTTAGTTAAAGAATATATTCCGCCTTGCAGAAACGGACGAGTATTTACCGATGAAATAGGACTTAAGGTAACCGACTGTGACATTGTTTTACCCTGTGGAAACACTACTATTTGGACTGAAAGAGATATTTGATGGAAAATATTATTGAATTTGATAATGTTTCATTTCAATATGAAACTGATGACCGTACGTTTAATGTGTTCACTGATTTTTCACTTAAAATCAAAAGAGGAAGCTTTAACGTTGTCTTGGGCCATAACGGCTCAGGCAAAAGCACAATGGCAAAGCTGACAAACGGTCTTATTAAGCCTACAACCGGCACTGTTCTTGTTGACGGCATTGATACTTGTGACAATAAAAAAGAAATTGAAACCAAACGAAAGATAGGACTTGTTTTTCAAAATCCTGACAATCAGATAGTTTCTTCAGTTGTTGAAGAAGACGTTGCGTTTGGCCCCGAGAACTTAGGCTTTTGCCCCGAGGAAATCAGAAAGCGCGTTGATGACGCCCTCAAAGCGGTCGATATGTATGACCGTAGAAGAGACCTTACTCATAAGCTATCGGGCGGACAAAAGCAACGAGTTGCTATTGCGGGTATAATCGCAATGGAGCCTGAGTGTCTTGTGCTTGATGAGCCAACCGCTATGCTTGACCCGAGGGGCAGAAAGGAAGTATTGGAAACTGTTCACCGACTCAATTCAGAAAAGGGGATTACAGTTGTTCTTATTACACATTTTATGGAAGAGGCTGTTGGCGCAGATAGAGTTATAGTTATGTCGGACGGAAAGATAACGGCAGACGGAAAGCCTAATGATGTATTTTCGAAAACTGATTTACTTGTTAAAGCTGGTCTAGAGTTACCTCAAACTACAGAGCTTTTACACCGTTTGAATAAGAGCGGACAAAATATAGAAAGCGGAGTTTTATCTGTGTCTGAGTGTGCAGATGAAATCGCAAAACTAATTTTCTCGGAGGAATAGAGTGCATTTTTTAGAGGTTTCAAACCTTTCCCACAACTATTCTGTCGCAGATAAAAACTCAAAACCTGCGATAAATAATATATCCTTTTCGCTGGATAAAGGAGAGATACTTGGTATAATCGGACATACCGGGTCGGGTAAATCTACCCTTGTCTCACATTTAAACGGACTTTTAAAGCCCGATAGCGGTAAAGTATTACTGGACGGAGTTGATATTTGGGAAAAACCTAAGGAGATATCCAAGATAAGAACCCGTGTTGGACTTGTTTTTCAATATCCTGAGTATCAACTGTTTGAAGAGACTGTTTATGCAGATATCGCTTTCGGTCCAAAGAATATGGGTCTTTGCCAAGATGAAATTGACCTAAGGATTAAGCGTTCTGCAAAGCTTTTAGGATTTGGCGAGGAGCTTTTTAAAAAATCTCCTTTTGATCTTTCTGGAGGTCAGAAGCGCAGAGTAGCCATCGCAGGTGTTGTCGCAATGGAGCCTGAGCTTATAGTATTTGATGAACCTACGGCAGGACTTGACCCTGTTGGTAGACAGGCAATATTTAAAGCAATCAAGGACTATCGCAGTAATAACAAGGCCTCGATAATTATTGTTTCACATTCAATGGAAGATATGGCAGCTGTTTGTGATAAGATACTTGTATTAAATAAAGGCTCTGTATTTGATTTCGGTACCGCTAAAAAGATATTTTCTAAGGTTGAACAGCTTAAAAGCATCGGTCTTAATGTGCCTATGGTCTCTGAAATCTTTATGTGTTTGAAGGATAGATACGGTATAGATTCAAAGGGAATTATTACTGTTGACGAAGCCGAACAATTTCTTCTAACTCTGATTCGCGAGAGGAGGAGAAGCTATGATTAAAGATGTTACTTTCGGTCAATACTTCCGCGCTGATTCGGTAATTCATAGGCTCGATCCCAGGCTTAAGATTATCCTTATGGTACTTTTGGTGGTTATGCTTTTTGTTTGTAGCGGTTTTACTTCACTCGGTATCTTTATATTTTTCACCCTAGTAATACTGCTTTTGAGCAAGGTATCAATTAAGTTTTACTTTAAAAACATTAAGGTTATTATTCCGATTATAATTTTCACATCTTTGCTCAATTTGTTTTACACTCAAACAGGTATTAAATATACTCTATTTTGGAATATTTCTATCTGGAGTGGCGGAATTTCAAGAGCAGTATTTATGTCTGTAAGGGTCCTGCTTCTCATTCTTATAAGTTCTGTGCTTACCTATACTACAACGCCCAACGATATCACAGACGCTTTAGAAAGACTTTTAAAACCACTTAAGCTTATAGGGATGGGCAGCGCTGTTCATACAGTTTCAATGATGATGACAATTGCCCTTAGATTTATTCCAACTCTCATTGACGAAACAGATAAAATTATGAACGCGCAAAAGGCGAGAGGAGCTGATATGGAGTCGGGAGGCTTTATAAGAAGAATTAAAGCCCTGCTTCCAATTTTAATTCCGCTTCTCATTTCTTCCGTCAGACGCGCGTATGAGCTTGCAGAAGCTATGGAGTGTCGCTGTTATAACGGTGGACAAGGCAGACAACGTATGAAACAAATGAGGTTTTATGTTAGAGATTATTGTTCTTTGTTCTTATGCATACTTGTAGCTGCAGTCATTATTCTTGTAAATATTTTTATTAAGTGATGGTTATGGAAAGAGTTTTGTTGAAAATCTCGTATTTAGGAACTGCATATCACGGTTGGCAGGTGCAACCTAACGGTATTACTGTTCAAGAAGTATTACAGTCAAAAATTGAGCAGATGTACAAGCACAAGATAAATCTCACAGGTTGCAGCAGAACCGATGCAGGTGTGCACGCAAAGGAGTTTTACTGTCATTTTGATGCTGCTTTTCACATTGGTGAGGAATCAATAGTACGTGGACTGAATTCAATATTACCTCGTGATATTTGTGTTATCTCAGCAAAATATGTTGACTTGGATTTTCATGCAAGATACTCTGCCAAGGGTAAAACATATGAATATAAAATAAAAAATTCCACCACACACGATCCTTTTTTACAGGGCAGGGTATGGCACATTGAAAGGCCGTTGAATATTGAACTGATGAATGAGTTTTGTTCAAAGCTGTGTGGCAGACATGATTTTTTAGGTTTTTCTTCTTCCGGAAGATCGGTAACAGATACAGTGAGGACGGTTTCGCAGTGTAATGTAACGAAAGACCGAGATATTATAACTATATGCATCACTGCAGACGGTTTTCTCTATAATATGGTTCGTATTATTGTTGGTACTGCGATTGATGTTTCTGATAGAAAAATTGCAGTAGAGGATATCGACGATGTTATAAAGTCACGTAACAGAGCACGTGCAGGAATCACTGCACCGCCCGATGGTTTATATTTGTCAAAAGTAATTTATTAATATAAAGGTTTTGAGTATGGCTGATTACAAAAAGAAAAAAATCACCAAAAAGGTACAGCTTGAAAAAGCTCCAAAAGAAAACAGAGGCGAAAGCATAACTATGCGAAGCTCTAAAATAAAGCATAATACCGATCAGCGTGACCAATCGAAGAATGCATCTCTTCGAGTTATTCGCGGAAAGAAAAAGGAAAAAAAGCTATCTTTTATTCTATCGCTTTCGATTGCTATTGTTCTGGTGTGCGTTTACCTTATTATTCTTGCGTTTCACCCAATAGGCGTTACAGAATATTTTTCGTCGGTATTTAAAGCAGTAGGCTCCGGTGATATTTTCTCATCTGAATCTTCCGGCAAGGATATTATCAGTTGCGTTAGAAACAGCGATTACTATTATCTGCTTACCGATACAAAGGTTGAGTGTATAAACAATAGCGGAAAAAGTATATCCAATATTGATCACGGTTTTGCGAGACCTGTTATTGATGTTTCCGAAACTAGGTATCTCGTATACGGTCAAGGTGAACAAACAGTAAAGGTATTTAATTTTGATAAAGAGCTTTCTTCTCTCTATTATGAAGACCCTATTCTTTGCGCAGATATTGCAGATAACGGCAGTTTTGCGGTAGCAACCAGCACCGACGGCTACGATTCGGTTGTTCGTGTATATAATAAAAAGGGGAAACTACTTTATGAGTGGTACAGCTCGGACGGAATAATATCATCAGTTTCACTGACAGCTAACGGAAAGCAGATTTTGGTTGTAACTATTTCCGCCGATGATGGAGTCTTTAATTCTAAACTAAGGCTTTTGAGCTTTAATTCCGCTGATCCTGACAAATACTTTGAGTTTGAAAATGACTTAATTTACGGTGTATATCATCTCTCTAAAAACGATATTTGTGTTATTTCAGAAAACAATTTGAATTTTATCAACCTTAAGAACGGTTCTACAAAAAGAGAAACCACTGATTACAGCTACAAAATGGTTGATTATTATGAAAACAACATTACTGTTCTCAGCAGTCTGTCGGCAAATGTTGATATAAATCACATAACCGTTTATAACAAATCGGGTGAGATATCATCTTTTGTTGTGGATTATCCTGTAAATTATATGTCGTTAATCTCAGGTTATCTTTATATACAAAGTGGTTCAGATGTTTATCAGCTTAACAGTGAAAATGAAATAATTCGGTCGGCTTCTGTTCCTTTTGATACAAAAGTAATAGTACCTATATCGGAAAAATATATTGTAGCAGTAGGCAATTCATCAATTTCAAAAATATTGTTAGAAGATGCGGAGTAGTGGTTTATGAATATTATTCTTGATATTATTATATTGGCAGTATTCATTATTACTGTTGTTATCGTAACTAAAAAAGGCTTTATCAGATCACTTGTTGCGGTTGTAGGATTTGTAGCTGCTATAGTTCTTTCTTTGACATTTGCACCTCCGATAGCAGAAGCCTCCTATACTCATTTTATTGAAGAGGCTGTTTATAACAAGGTACACGATTCTGTAGCTGACATTTCAAATCAGTCTGAAGAAACGATTTCCTCTTCGATTGAAAATGTTTATTCTTCGCTTCCATCCTTTATATCCGAGTATGCAAAAAAATCGGGTTATTCATCTGATGAAATAGTATCTGCTATCACGTTTGATGACTTTAGCTCTGCACATATTGCAAGCGCAATATGTGATAACGCAATTAAGCCATCTATAATTTCGATACTAAACTATATTTTAGTTTTGGTGCTATTTATACCTTTGATATTTATATCGAGATTTTTAGCAAAACTGATAAAAGCTCTAATAAGAGAAAATATTTTAGGCGGGCTTGATCGTGTGCTCAGTATTGTATTAGGCGTTGCATCGGGAGTAGCTTTTGTTATTGTTTTCTGTATAGCGGTTTCACTGATTTCAAACCTTACAAATTCAGCCTCTTTACTAAACGCTATTGATTCATCCTACATATTTAAAGCTATACTTGAGCACATTCCTTTTGCGGTTTGAAGTATTTACGGAGGATAATTTTAAAATGAAAAACATTTTTACAATTCCAAACATTATTTCATTTATTCGACTGTTAATAATTCCTTTCTTTGCGATATGTTATTTTTCAGATAATATTGAGAACCGTTATGCGGTTTGTATCGCTATTATAGTTATAAGCGGATTAAGTGATATAGTCGATGGCTTTATTGCAAGAAAATTTAATATGGTGTCCGATCTTGGAAAGATATTGGATCCTATTGCGGACAAGCTTACGCAGGTAGTTATTCTCCTTTGTCTTTGTATTAACCATCCTTCGCTTCTTGTGATGTTTGGTGTTCTGTTTTTAAAGGAATTATTAACGCTTTTTGCGGCAATTTACGTGCTTTCTAACGGAACAAAGCCCATTTCAGCCCGTTGGTGGGGCAAGTTGTCTACGATAGTGATATTCCTAACGATGTTCTACACTATACTTCTTGATCTTTTCGATATTTCAAGAATTCCTCTATATTTACTTACATTTGCATCTATTGTATGTATGATAATTTCACTTTCCGGATATTTTAAAATGTTTTCCGGTCAAGTTAAAGGAGACCCTAACAAATGATGAAACTCTGTTATAAATGCCATAAAAGACCTGCGGTGGTCTTTATATCTGATACGAGTTTGCAAAACAGCGAGCCTAAAGGACTTTGTCTTGTATGCGCTAAGGAGTCAGGCATAAAGCCAATCGATGATATGCTCAAAAAAATGAATATATCCGATGAAGACATCGAACAAATGAGCGAGCAGTTCCTCGAAGTTATGAGTGATAATCCCGACGAGGATTTTGATATGGGTACCGCACCTGCTTTTCCTTTTCTCAACAATATCTTTGGCAGTCTTGGTATGACGCAGAAGACCGATGAAGACAAGACAGAAAAGCCCGATGGCTCAAACAACAAAAAAGAAAAGACCAAAAAAGAGCGCAGAAAATATATTGACCATTATTGTATTAACCTTACCCAGCGTGCTAAAGAGGGTAAGCTTGATGTAATTATCGGTCGTGACAGCGAGCTTTACCGTACTATTCAGATACTTTCACGCCGTTCTAAAAACTATCCTTGTCTTATCGGTGAACCCGGTGTCGGTAAAACCGCAATTGTAGAGGGACTGGCTCTCAGTATTGCAGATGGCACCGCGCCAGCCCGTCTTTTAGATAAGGAAATACATTTACTTGACCTTACCAGCCTCGTCGCTGGAACGCAATTCCGCGGACAGTTTGAAAGCAGGGTGAAGGGTCTCATAGATGAAGTTAAAAACGCAGGAAATATCATTCTTTTTATTGACGAGATTCATAATCTTGTTGGGGCAGGGGACTCTGCAGAGGGCTCTATGAATGCTGCGAATATTATGAAACCTGCTCTCTCGCGCGGAGAAATTCAGGTCATTGGCGCGACTACTTTTAAAGAATACCGTAAGTATATTGAAAAAGATGCAGCCTTAGAAAGAAGATTTCAGCCTGTAACGGTCGAAGAAACATCTATTGAAAGCGCAATTCAGATTCTTCTTGGAATAAAGGGCTATTACGAAGGCTTTCACAATGTAACCGTATCAGACGAGCTTGTAAGCAAGATTGTAACCCTTTCTGAGAGATATGTCTGTGACAGATATCTTCCCGACAAAGCGATTGACCTTCTTGATGAAGCCTGTGCTTGCGCTAGTCTTGAAAATAAGGCAGTAGATGAGCTTTATACTACAAATAAGAAAATTGCCGAAAAACAGATAGAGCTCGAAAAGCTTCAGTCCGAAGTGGATAATCCCGATTATGAAAAACTAGCACTTATAAAGGCTGAAGTTGATAAACTGAAAGCAGTGGCTTCTGAGCTTTATGTACCTGCTTCTCAAAACAACGTTACTGAAAAGGATGTTGCAAAGGTCATAGAGCTTTGGACGGGTATTCCTGCTTCTAAGGTGGAGGAAAGCGATTTTAAGAAGCTTAGTGTACTTGAAGATCGTATCAAGGAACGTATTATTGGTCAGGACGAGGCTGCAAAGCAGGTATCGGCTGCGGTTAAACGCTCGCGTGTACAGACTACTGCTCACAGAAAACCGGCATCGTTTATATTTGTCGGACCCACAGGGGTGGGTAAGACCGAACTTGTAAAAGTTCTTGCCGATCAGCTTTTTTCAAGTCCCGAAACACTTATCCGTCTTGATATGTCAGAATTTATGGAAAAGCATTCTGTATCGAGAATTATCGGGGCTCCTCCCGGATATGTGGGATACGATGAAGCGGGTCAGCTTACCGAAAAGATTCGCAGAAAGCCTTACTCAGTTGTTCTGTTTGATGAGATCGAAAAGGCGCATCCCGATGTTTTGAACATTCTATTACAGATACTTGACGACGGAAGAATTACTGACTCTCAAGGCAGAACGGTAAATTTTGAAAACACCATAATTGTTATGACATCAAACGCCGGAAGTCATAAGCGCGAAAATATAATGGGCTTTTCTAAATCTGTTTCTGAGTCAAGCAGAGAACGTGCGGTCGCTGCGCTTGAAGAGTTTTTACGACCTGAGTTTATTGCGCGCGTAGATGAGATAATAGCCTTTTCTGCTTTATCTGAAGAAAGCCTTGAAAAGATTGCTGAGTTGATGCTTTCTGACCTTTCTAAAATCTTGCTCGAAAAAGGTATTTCAGTAAAGTTTTACCGTGATGTATACAAACATCTTGCAAAACTTAACTATGGCGCAAAATCGGGAGCTAGAGCACTTAGAAGCAGTATTAGAAGAATGATAGAAGATCCTATTGTTGACTGCATCATTTCCGGTGTTGACGGCAGTATTGATAAGCTTTCTGTCTCAATTAAGGATGATAAAATTTTTCTATCATAATTTTAAAAAAAGTATTGACTAATTGCAAGAAGTGTGCTATTATATTCCTTGCAATTTTTCTGCGGGTGTTGTTCAACGGCTAGAATGCCAGCCTTCCAAGCTGGAGACGTGGGTTCGATTCCCATCACCCGCTCCATCTTCAAAAAAGCCCTAAGAGCTGGGCTTTTTTATATGTAATGCGTTTGTAGCTCAGCTGGATAGAGCAACCGCCTTCTAAGCGGTAGGTCAGGGGTTCGAGTCCCTTCAAGCGCGCCAATAAAGTGAGGAGCTTTGCCGTAAGGTAAATGCTCCTCACTTTATTTTGTTTTCGTATGACAACCACTGGCTTTGCCAGTGGTTGTCATACGAATGCAAAAGACAGCATAGCCATCATAGACTATGCTGCCTTTCTCAGTTATCCTATTCGGTTTTCGTTTTCTCCGTTAAGGACATCCCGCTTTAGGTCAGTGTTCCTTTTCTGTTTATTAATAAATATAAAACTCGAATCCGAAGTAATAAAGCTCCTATTTTTCGGAGCTTACTACTTACTCGTTACAAAGCACGATTCTTTTTATAAGACACACCGTAGCTGTGATTAAAAGTGTTAGGAATCCTAAAAGAAGACCTGTGAAAATTGCGCCCAAAACACTTGTAGCCGCAAAAGGAATCGCTAAAAGAATTAGTGCAAACAGAAGTGTTCCAAGAATTCCCACTAATACTGCAACAAGTGCAGTGTAACCGCAACGAAGACTCGCTCCGAGTCTGTTTGCTGATAACAATAGCACAGCCAAATAGCCTATTGCAATACCGAAGACCACCCATAAAAATGCAGGCGTAGCAGCAATTACAGCAGTGAAAGTGAGTACACCTGCGATAATTCCTATAATAACGCTTGCAAATACTGCAATATCGACACAGTTATATCTACCGTAGCAGTTGTTGTTTGCCATTTAATTCACCTCCGATAATATTATATGAAATATCGTACAAGCGGGTGATTTATATGCCGTAATTAATTGACAAACAGTTATATTAGAGTTATACTTATATAGTTGAAAAAGAGGGATAATTATGACAAAAAGAAACAATTTACGCAATATCGCTATAATCGCTCATGTCGACCACGGAAAAACAACTTTAGTTGATGGAATGCTTCGACAAAGCGGTACTTTTCGCACAAATGAACAGGTTGATGAAAGGGTAATGGACTCTAACGATCTCGAAAGAGAAAGAGGAATTACTATTCTTTCAAAAAACACCTGCGTAATGTACAATGACGTTAAGATAAATATTATAGATACGCCCGGTCACGCTGACTTCGGCGGTGAGGTTGAACGAATCCTTATGATGGTCGACGGTGTTTTACTGCTTGTAGACGCATTTGAGGGCTGTATGCCACAGACCCGATTCGTGCTTAAAAAAGCGCTCTCACTAGGAAAAAAGGTTATTGTGGTCGTCAATAAGGTTGATAGGCCGATGGCTAGACCTTATGAAGTAGTTGACGGCGTTCTTGACTTGTTTATTGAGCTTGGAGCCGATGACGATCAGATAGATTTTCCCGTAGTTTATGCTTCAGGAAGAGACGGATATGCTATGATGAGCCCAGAGGATCAGGGAAGCGATCTGAGACCGCTTTTTGAGATGATCGTGAACGAGATCGATCCGCCTGTAGGGGACGAAACCGCGCCTTTACAGATTCTTTTTTCTAATATCGAGTATGATGACTATCTTGGTAGAATTGGCGTAGGAAGAGTTGAACGTGGTACAGTTAAAGCCGGCCAATCGGTAGCTCTTTGCCACAGTGACGGCACCCACTCCATAGTTAAAATAAGCAAGTTGTTTATGTATGAGGGGTTAAAGCGAGTTGAGGTTGAAACTGCCTCCTTCGGTGACATCGTTCAGATTGCAGGAATCGATAAACTGAACATTGGAGAAACAGCCTGTGACCGAGAGCATATTGACCCGTTGCCATTTGTAAAAATAGACGAGCCAACGCTTTCAATGAACTTTATGGTAAACAATTCACCCTTTGCCGGACGAGAAGGTAAGTATGTAACATCACGGAATATTCGCGACAGGCTTTTTAAAGAACTAGAAACTAATGTATCTCTCCGCGTAGAGGAGACCGACTCCGCCGATACATTTAAGGTTTCCGGTAGAGGAGAATTACACCTTTCTATTTTAATAGAAACTATGCGCAGACAAGGCTATGAATTTCAAGTATCGCCACCGAAGGTTATTTATAAACAGATTGACGGAAAACTATATGAACCTATTGAGCTGCTTATGATTGAAGTTCCGCAGGACTATGTAGGAGCCGTAATGGAAAGACTTGGCTCTCGTAAAGCAGAACTTAAAAATATGGGAACCCGCGACGGCGGTATGAGCCATCTTGAGTTTCTCATTCCTGCGCGCGGCCTTATGGGATACCGCTCACAGTTTCTAACCGATACAAACGGTAACGGTATTATGAACCATGTATTCGATAGTTATCAGGAATACAAGGGTGACTTCGAGTCAAGAAATACCGGTTCGATAATCGTTCACGAAACAGGAGAGACTACGGGTTACGGACTGTACAATACTCAAAGTAGAGGCAGACTTTTCGTTGGTCCGGGTGTAGAGGTTTATGAAGGTATGATAGTAGGGGAGAACCCTAAAAACGAAGATATTGTTTGTAACGTATGCAAGAAAAAGCAAGCTACTAATATGCGTGCAGCCGGCTCAGACGATGCTCTAAAGCTCGTACCTCACTCAACACTCTCTCTTGAGCAATGTCTTGAGTTTATTAAAAATGATGAGCTTGTTGAGATTACTCCCACTTCAACAAGACTTAGAAAAAGAATATTAAATAAAGAAGAAAGAATGAAATTTGAGGCTAAGAATAAATAATGAACTATATTATTCTTGATTTGGAATGGAACACCGTTTATTACAAAAAAGAAAATAGGTTTATAAATGAAATTCTGCAGATCGGCGCAGTAAGACTGAATGAGAGTTTTGATGTTGTTGACAGTTTTCAAGCCACAGTAAAATCTGCTTTGACACACAAGCTCAGCAGCAAGGTAATTAAGCTCACCGGTATTACTAATGATGTTATGATGAACGGTGTTCAGCTTGCAGACGCTGTAAAAGCCTATAATACGTGGGCACTGGATGATAGTATTACTATGACCTGGAGTAACTCTGATCTTTACGCTATTGTGGATAATTCTAATACATTTAATCTTAAAGAAACGGTTAAAATTTCACGTTATCTTGATCTCCAGACATATGTTCAGAACGAGCTAAAACTTTCAGGAATTCAAATTAATAATCAAATTTCGCTGATAAATGCTGCAATTATGCTAGATATTTCTACAAGTGAGTTTGAACTTCATACGGCTCGCGACGATTCATGTGTTGCTGCCTTAATTCTCAAAAGAACTTACAACGAGGAGCGCTTTAAACGCAATATTAAAGACACTAAAAACGGTGATTTTTATCGAAGACTCACATTTAAATCATATTACCTTAAGGACATAAAGGATAAGAGAATTGATCCTGCATATTTGCGTTTTCACTGTCCGAGCTGTAATAATCTTGCAGAAAGAAAAAGTAAGTGGAAATATTTCAGCAATTGGCACAGAGCCGCTTTTTTCTGCACCGCTTGTAACACAAAACTAAAGTCTATGATATCTTTCAAGCAAACCTATGATAAGCTTGTTGTAAAAAAGAGAATTCTGCCCGTAATGGCAACCGAGGGACAAAAGAAGAATGTCAATGTGTAACCAGTGTCCACGCGGATGTAATATCGCGCGTGAAGACGGAAAATTTGGAATATGCAATGTTTCAACTCAGCCTCGCGTTGCAAGAGTAGGGCTTCATTTTGGTGAAGAGCCCTGTATCAGCGGTTCAAGAGGTTCGGGTACTGTGTTTTTTAGCGGTTGTTCGCTAAAATGTGTGTTTTGCCAGAATTTTAATATCAGTCACGAATGCTATGGCAAAGATATAAGCGTAAAGCGGCTAGCTGAAATATTTAGAGAACTCGAAAATATAGGCGCACATAACATTAATTTTGTTACTCCGACTCACTATCTGTCTGCTATTAAAGAAGCCCTGAAAATTTATAAGCCTCAGATACCACTGGTATATAATTGCAGTGGATACGAGAAAATTAGCACTATTGAAGAAGATATTTTTGATGTTTATCTGTTTGATTTAAAATTTTTTTCCCGGGAAAAGTCAAGCAGATACGCAAAATGTATTGATTATTTTGATGTAGCGTCCGCAGCAGTTAAAAAAGCCTTTGAAATTAAGGGAAAACCCGTCCTTAATAGGGAAGGGGTTATGACAAGTGGAGTAATCGTCCGCCATATGCTTTTGCCACAGTGCACAAATGATGCAATAGAGATTATTAATTGGCTGAATGATAATACACCAGGAATCTATTTTTCGCTTATGAGTCAGTATGTACCAATGTACAAAGCAGAAAATTTTCCTGAAATCAATCGTAGAGTTACAAAACGTGAATATGAAAAGGTTATTGAAGCGTGCACTGATATAAACTTCAGCGAAATATATATCCAATCACTCACAAGTGCGAGCAGCGAATATATTCCTAAGTTTGATTTGAGTGGTGTATTATAGAAACAATATTTTTTCTATAATAATTTTTTAAATTGACTTTATCAGGGAATGGTGTTATATTCTTTATACTTAATTATACAAAATAAATGATATCCGCCCACTCAATGTGGACGGATATTTTTATTGATTTCGCCCTGCCTATGCCCCTTTTCTTTGTTTGCATAAACGCAGACTTATTGTTTTTGAGTGCGTAGTCGAAGGTGTCCTTGCTTTCTTATTCTATTGTAAGTCTTTATAGAAGATATTTACACTTATTTTTTTCGCTCAGATAGCTTTGATAGCATTCCCTTCGGCAGGGGAGGGGGACCCGCCGAAATAGGGTCGATAGACCCCGTAGCAGGTGGCTTTAAAATTTCAAAATGAACGCATCAAACCGAGAGGACATATCCGCGTCTATAGTCCTCTCGATTTTTTGAGTAATTCTCGAATTATGTAAACCTCAAAAGTGCTTTTGAGCCTTTATTTATGGGGATTGTTAAAAATTGTCAATTTACTCAACTGTTTTTGAAAATTTGAGTAATTGAGTAATTTTATTGTTATCTTTCGGGGTGTTTGAGTCCCTTTGGCAGTCCAAGAATATAATCTGCAGAAACTCCGTAAAATAGATTAAAAAAATATTGACATTCTATGAATTGTACATTATAATGTACATATACTGATATAGGGGTGATATTAATGACTAACACAAATATAACTAATTTTAGACAGAATATTTTTGAATATATCAATCAAGCTATAGAATTTAATGATGTAATAAATGTCAACACAAAGAACGGAAATGCAGTAATTTTAAGTGAGAGCGATTATAATAGTCTGGTCGAGACTTTGTATTTGTCTAATCAAGAAAGGGTTAGAAATGAAATTATAGAGGCTAAGAATACGCCTTTGTCTGAATGTGTTTCTGCAGATGAGGTTGAATGGTAATGTATAAGATATATTATTCAAAGATTGCTGTTAAACAAATTCAGCTTTTGAGGTCAGCTAAAATTGACACAAAAGCAAAGAAAATAATTGATTTAATATCTGAAAATCCTTTTCAAAACCCACCGCCGTATGAAAAACTTATAGGGGATATGACAGGCTTATATTCTCGCCGTATTAACATTCAACATAGACTTGTATATCAAGTCTATGAAGAGGAAAATGCCGTTAAAATCGTAAGTATGTGGTCACATTACGAATATTAGAAAAGAGCTCACTATTGTGGGCTCTTTCAATTTTTAAAAGTAATATTAAATTTTGCTTGACTTTTGGTGTGACATTAAATATAATAAAGGTGTGACAAAAAGAGGAGGTGTTAATAATTGTCACTAATAGGTAGACCAAAGGCTGACAATCCGAAGTCTATTCGTTATAGTATTCGCCTTGATAATGCAACCGAAGAGAAATTGCGAACATATTGTGAGCAAAATAAAGTTACAAAAGGCGAGGCAATTAGACGAGCGATTGAATTGCTTTTGAGGAAAAAATAAAAGGGAATAGGTGCCTTCTCGCAAAGTCAACACCTATCCCACAAGTACAATCACACAAGCTTCTGTTCTTGTATGTTGTAAATCTATTATACAACATTATAGAGCTACTTACAAGTGTGAAATTTAACTTTTAAGGAGTTTTATTATGAAAGATATAAATTTACACGCTTATGATGAATTATTCCTTTTGGTCGAGAAAATGTTTACAATATCGTACTTACAAGAACTTGTAAGGTTTAGCGGTAACGACCTTATGGACGATTATTTTGATGGAATGCCCGAAATTGCATTAACTTATTTAATTGAGCTGCAAACTAAACAAGTCCTTGAAATTAAAGAATTTCTATCGAAAATGTGTTGAGGTAAGTCTGTAGGCTCCACCACCTTATGTGGAGCCTACCAAATGAAAAGTCGGCTTTTGCGCAAATGCAGTGCGCACTGCCGTATACTTGACATAGTATCATTTTTCTATCAAGAAGGGGAAAATATATGACTTTTAAAGATAAATTATTACTATATATCCAAAACAAATCAGACTTAGTCGATAATGAATATGATGAGCATTTACAATATACTAGATATCATTCATTAGATGAGGTTGATTATCTTGAGTCGATTATCCGTAAGACGCGACGAGATGCATTCAGAGAGTTTACAAAAGATATTTTTTGTTTGATGTCTTTGAGTGATAAGAATCAATTTAATGAGTTACAACATGCAATTAAAACAGCTAAAAAGCGGTAAAATCGACTTGACAAACAACAAAAAGGGTATATAATAAAAATATAGCCAATTATACAAAATAAATGTTTTGTATAATTAAGGGAAGCGAATTTACAATAATTTATCTTTATTTCTTTAATATTATATCTACAATTCTTCATAGTGCCTTTTTTCTGTAATTTTTCACTTTAATTTCCTAACTATGTTTTTATAGGAGTTGATTTTATGTATCTTAACTATGTTGCTGATGCTCCGGAAATTATTAAACAGTTTCTCGTTTACAATGAAGCTATCAAAAATAAATCCTCTTCCACTGTCAATGAGTATTACCGTGATCTGATAACTTTTTTCAGATATATCAAACGTATTAAAGGAAAAATTCCATCAGACGAGGAATTCGAGAAAATTGATATTTCTGATGTTGATTTAGATTTGATACGTTCTATTTCTACCTACGATATTCATTCTTTTTTAGTATTCTGTAAAAATGAACGCAGTAATAATTCCACGACCAGAGCACGCAAGGTTTCAACTTTGAGACAATTCTTTAAGTATCTTACATCTCATACTCATCAACTAGATACAAATCCCGCCGAGATGCTTGACGCGCCAAAACTTAAAAAGTCTCTTCCTAAGCATTTATCTTTAGAGGATTCATTAGAATTACTGAATTCAGTAAGGAATAGTGATTCTCCGAATGCTAAACGTGATTTTTGTATTGTTACATTATTTTTAAACTGTGGTATGCGTTTATCGGAGCTATGCAATCTAAATGTCTCTGATATAAGCGCAGACGGCTCTCTTAGAATACTCGGCAAAGGTAATAAGGAACGAGTAATTTACTTAAACGAGGCATGTACCTCTTCCCTATCTGACTATTTATTAGTCAGACCGAATGAGGGTGTTCCTGATGACCATAAAAACGCATTATTCATAAGTAGAAACAGGCGCAGAATCAGTAATAAGACGGTACAACATATAGTGTACTCATATTTGGAAAAAGCCGGTCTTGGCGATAAAGGGCTGTCAACACATAAACTGCGTCATACTGCTGCAACCTTAATGTATCAGCACGGAAGCGTTGACATAAGGGTGCTACAGAATGTTCTGGGACACGAAAACCTTGGCACGACGCAAATTTACACCCATGTTGCTGATGCTCAAGTAAAGAATGCAATTGAATCAAACCCCCTTGCTAATGTAAACAAGAAAAAATAAAACTAGAAACCAAAAGAGACACTTTCAAAAAAGAAAGTGTCTCTTTCCAAATAAAAATGTGACATTAACCAAGCATGGTAATAAGAATTCCAGCCGCAACAGCTGAGCCGATAACGCCCGAAACATTTGGTCCCATCGCGTGCATAAGCAAGAAATTGCCGGGATCTTCCTCCTGGCCGACCATCTGAGAAACTCTCGCAGCCATAGGAACAGCAGAAACACCTGCGGATCCGATAAGAGGATTAACCTTACCCTTTGTAAGAATATACATAAGCTTGCCGAGAAGCACTCCACCTGCGGTACCCATAGCAAAAGCAACGAGACCCATCGCTACGATACCTAATGTAGTTAAATTAAGGAATGTTGAAGCATTTGTTGTTGCACCAACGGTCAGACCTAAGAAAATTGTTACAATATTCATCAGTTCATTCTGTGCGGTCTTACATATTCTATCTACAACTCCGGACTCACGCATAAGGTTACCAAGCATAAGCATACCTACGAGTACTGCTGCGCTCGGAAGAAGTAATGCAACAATGATAGAAACCATTATCGGGAATATAATTTTTTCTGTCTTGCTAACAGTACGCAACTCGGTCATTCTGACCATGCGCTCCTTTTTAGTTGTGAGCGCTTTCATTATTGGCTTTTGTATAAAAGGAATTAGAGCCATATATGAATAAGCAGCAACTGCAATCGGTCCTAAAAGATGATCCGCAAGCTTAGAGGTAACAAATATTGCGGTAGGACCATCTGCACCGCCGATGATACCAATAGATCCTGCTTCTGCAGGAGTAAAGCCTATAGCAAGAGCACCTATAAACGCAATAAATATACCAAGCTGTGCTGCAGCTCCCAAAAGAAAGCTCTTAGGGTTAGAGATAAGCGGTCCGAAGTCGGTCATAGCTCCGATGCCAAGGAAGATAAGCGGAGGATAAATTCCGAGCTTAACACCAAGATACAGGATATCTAAAAGACCTGCCTCAAACTTAGAACCGTCATAGGATATTCCTTCTTCTATGTGACCGATAACACTCCAGTCAATAGTGCCGGATTTACCCAACTGCTCAAGATAAGCGGAATCAAAAATCTCAGGGTGAAATATGTCAGCACCCGGAAGATTTGCAAGCAGCATACCAAAAGCGATAGGTAAAAGTAGTAACGGTTCAAACTTTTTAACAATTGCAAGGTACATTAGAAAGCAAGAAAAAGCAATCATAACTGCATATTTCCAGCCGTCTCCTATGAAGAAAGCAGCAAATCCTGAATCTGCTAAGATTGAGCCTACTGTAGATAAAAAAGAATCAAAAATTGACATAGCTTTCGACCTTCCTAAAATGTGCGAGTGTTTTCATAAATGCCTGCGGCAGTCCATACAGGTCTTGTGGGGCTACCCGAGCGTTTAACAGCTCTTATAACAGGTTTAACATTAGATCCTTCATACATTGAAGTAACGGCAGCGGCTATAACTGCAATAATCTCATTGTTGTCTTTAACCTGAGCAGCTACCACCGGAGCGGATTTCTTTATAGGAGCCGGTGTCGGTTCAGCGACCTTCTCTTTTTTATTCTTTTTTGAGACAGCACCGAAAACGGATCCTGACACAGTTAAAATTATAACTAATAGAACAAGCATAGAAAAAACTATAACAATTCCGCAAATTGTAACGTTAATTCCGAGCGACCAATCAACCGCAAGGAAATTTAGATTTTGAAACATAAATTGTCACACCTTTAATAAAACGATATCTTTAGTTAGTATACTATATAATTCTCATTTAATCAACAATTATTTCCATAAAATAAAGAAAAACGGGAGAAAAATCTCCCGTTAAATCATAATCTCAATTCATATCCGCCAACAGGTCTAATCTTAAGAACATAGCAGTTTCCCTCTCCAAACACGGATTCAATATATTCTCTATATTCGTCGATAGTTTCTATTGGTAAGAAGCACTGTATCGTTCCTGCAAATCCTCCGCCGTGAACGCGACAGGCACCTAAGCCGATTTTAGCAATAAATTGCTCTGTTATAGCAAGTCCGAGTGAAATTCCCTGTTCGTGTACATTTGTGTTTGAATATACATTCTGAAGAAATTTAAATGATGAGTTACCGGACTCGTTAATCAATCTGAGGAACTCGTCAAAGTCATCGTTTATAAGTGAAAACTTCTCCTTATCTGCTCTTTCATCCTCATTAAAAAAATGAATAGCTCGAAGTATCGATCGATCAGAGCATTTCTCTTTGAGAGCTCCTAATGAAGAATAAAACTCTGAAGCATCTATATCTCTGAGATACTCTTTATTAAAGAAATTACTGACCTCTCGGCATTCAACTGTAATATCGGCATAATCTTGCGTGAGATTAGCATGATTTCCTCCGGTATTAACTACGCAAAGAGCAAAACCGTGAGATGAAAGGTCAAAATCGACTTTTTCGACTAAAGGCTTGGTTGGATCCTTGAAATCAATAGCAGTAAAACCTCCAAGAGCGCTTGCCGACTGATCGAGAAGACCACAGGGCTTGCCAAAATAAACAGATTCGGCTTTCTGAGAAATTTTTGCAATCTCTATGGGGTCAACCTTACCGTCATTAAATAAGTAATTCACAACGGTTGAAATAAAGACCTCAAAAGCAGCAGAGGAAGAAAGTCCTGAACCTCGCATAACATTATTTGTTGTGTAAGCATCAAATCCGCCAATCTCATATCCGCTCTCTTTAAAGTAGTTAAGTACTCCTCTGATAAGTGAAGATGCCCTTCCTTGTTCTGCCACGTTAAGATCAAGCTCTGTAAGCTTAACCTCATCTTTTGGAAAACCTTCTGATTTAATGCGTACGACCCCGTCGCCGTTGGCTGAAACTATCCCTATAATATCAAGATCGACACTGCCCGTAAGCACTCTGCCGTGTTGATGGTCGGTATGATTTCCTCCGACTTCTGTACGACCGGGGGCCGAAAAAACTCTTAAAGAATCTCCTTCTCCAAATTCTGATGTAAAACCATCAACAGCTTTTGTGTATCTTATTCGCGCAGAGTCTATATCTTGATAGAGCAAAGCAAACTGATCGTCTGCTTTGCCCGAAATAATTGCCTTTTTAAGGGCATTACTATTCAATTTAAACTCCCCTGTCTGTTACTTTTTAACAAGCTCAAGAGTATCTCTGGCTATAAGAAGCTCCTCATTGGTTGGAATGACCCAAACTTTTACCTTCGAATCAGATGTTGAGATTTCAATCTCCTTACCTCTTGTGTTATTGTTCTCTTCGTTGAGTTCGAATCCGAGGAAGCTTACCATATCACATATATACTTTCTTGTCTTCTTCTCATTTTCTCCGATTCCGCCAGTAAATACAATAGCATCAACACCGCTCATAGCAGCAGCATAAGAACCAATAAACTTAACCATCTGATAGTTCTGCATATCGTTTGCAAGGCGTGCTCTGTCGTTTCCTGCCTCAGCAGCTGCAATAACATCTCGGCTGTCGTTAGAAACTCCGGAAATTCCAAGAAGACCGGATTTTTTATTAAGAATGGTGTTCATCTCATCGGGAGAAATATCGCATTTTTTCATAAGATAAGTGAGAATGGAGGGGTCAACACCGCCCGAACGGGTTCCCATCATAAAGCCGTCAAGAGGAGTAAGGCCCATTGAGGTGTCAATGCATACACCGTCCTTGATTGCAGAGATGGAGCATCCGTTACCGAGATGGCAGGT
>JAZQER010000032.1:0-3834 GCA_045539095.1 Acutalibacteraceae bacterium
GTGGCGGGGGTCGAACCCGCACGGTATCGCTACCAACGGATTTTGAGTCCGCCTCGTCTGCCAATTCCAACACACCGGCGAATATATGTATTATAAAATATTGGGCGTGAAAAATCAAGAACTAAATAATAAAAGTCTTGATTTTTTTTATAAGATGTGGTATCATACCACTTGCCGATAAAATTTGGACGTTTAGCTCAGCTGGTAGAGCACCCGCTTGACGTGCGGGCGGTCATGGGTTCGAGTCCCTTAGCGTCCACCAAATGTAAAATACCCATCCAAACGGATGGGTATTTTATGATTTTTGCATATTATGGTCTGATACGGCAAAATAATTTTATTTCTAGACAAATTATCCCAAAGGATATATAATTGAAATATAAATTATGTTAGGAGAGCGTTTATGAAGCTTGATACCAAACGCACCGTCCTTGTTGGTTTCGCATTTTTGGCTATCAGTTCATTCTGGCAGATGTATGATGCAATAATGCCGAAAATACTGACCAATACATTTAATATTGAAGAGATTTTTTCGGGTGCCATTATGGCGGCAGACAATGTTGTTGCGGCGTTTTTACTGCCTTTATTCGGTGGACTGTCGGACAAATGTAATTCAAGGCTCGGCAGACGCAGACCGTTTATTCTTTTTGGCACACTCATTTCAGTGGCTCTGATGATAGGACTGCCGCTAATCAGCAACAGCTATAATGCTATACCGTCGACCATTAAGCTTGTCGGTTTTATAGTGTTACTTGGCTTTGTGCTTATCTCAATGGCGACATTCAGAAGTCCTGCGGTCGCACTAATGCCCGACGTTACACCAAAACCGCTTCGCAGTAAGGCTAACGCTGTAATAAATCTTATGGGTGCTGTGGGCGGAGTTATATATCTGGGTGCCGCTGCAATAATGCTTCCTAAAGGTGTCGAGGGACACGTCAACTATCTTCCTGTCTTTATTGTAGTCGGGGGAATAATGCTTTTGGCGCTCTTGGTGATAATGTTCTTTGTAAACGAGCCCGCGCTTATTAAAAAGCAGGCAGAATACGAAAGAGAACATCCCGAGGAAGATCTTTCGGTCGTAGGAGACGAGCAGAAAGCAGTTCTACCAAGAGGAGTAAAGAAGAGTCTTGTGTTCATTCTGCTTTCCATTGCGCTGTGGTTTATGGGTTATAACGGAGTTACCACTTGGTTTACAAAGTTTGCCGAGTCTACTTGGTCGATGGGTGACAGTCAGGCATCTCTTTGCCTTATGGTCGCAACGGTCGGCGCTATTATCAGTTATATTCCAGTAGCCGCTATTTCGGGAAAAATCGGCAGAAAGAAAACTATTATTTTAGGTGTTACGGTGCTTGCATCCTGCTTTGCCGCGGCATTTATATATACCTTTGTTTACGGAAAATTCAGCTATGTTCTGTGGTTGATATTTGCGCTTGTAGGCTTCGCGTGGGCGGCTATTAATGTAAACAGTCTACCTATGGTGGTAGAGATGTGTAAGGGAAGTGACGTAGGTAAGTTCACGGGACTTTATTACACCTTCTCTATGTCTGCACAGGTCATAACTCCGATTTTATCCGGCGCGCTTATTCAGTTCAGCGGCAGCTATAAGTGGCTTTTCCTTTATTCAGCCGTATGCGTTGCGCTGGCTTTATTTACAATGTCTTTTGTTAAACACGGAAATACACGGATAGAAGCAAAAAAAGGCCTTGAAGCCTTTGATGTAGAGGACTAAATTATGTTGATAGTTTCTTTGATAGTAGGTTTTATATTACTGCTTGCGGTCTTTCTTATAGCTTGTATTGCGGGCAGAGAGAAAAATCCCGACGCTGATAAGTTTATGACGGTCCGCTATGCCCACCGCGGTCTACACAGCGCAGACCGACCCGAAAACAGCCTTGCCGCATTTCGCGCGGCAGTGGAGCAGGGCTACGGCATAGAGCTTGACGTTCACCTTATGAATGATGGTAGACTCGCAGTTATTCACGACTCTTCACTTAAAAGAACCGCGGCTGCCGACGTAAAAATTGAAGACCTCACAACTGCCGATTTAGAGCACTACCGTCTTGAGGGTACAGAAGAAAAAATACCCACACTTAAAGAGGTATTGAAGACAATAAACGGAAGAGTACCGCTCATAATTGAGCTTAAATCGGCAGGGAATACTAAGCCGCTCTGCTCGGCGCTTTGGTATGAGTTGAATGGCTACAAGGGCGACTGGTGCGTCGAATCTTTTGACCCGAGATGCGTTCTGTGGTTTAAAAAGAACAGACCTGAGGTAGTTCGCGGTCAGCTTTCACAGAACTTTTTAAAGCGAAAGGAGAACCTTGTTTTTCCGCTTCGCCTGCTGCTTACACTGCTTAGCTTCAATATAGCGACTCAGCCTGACTTTGTCGCATTTAAGTTTGCCGACAGAAAATTTATCTCTAATCTGCTGTCACGAAAGTTCTGGAATATGAACGGCTTTACGTGGACTGTAAATAAAAAAGAGGATATGCAAACCGCCGAAAGCGAAGGCTACGCAGTAATATTCGAAGATTTTGAACCGTAGAATTAACGGAGACACTTTTGGTGTCTCCGTTAAAAATTTTTAGTCATTTGTATAGTTGTCAAAATAACCCTGAATAAAGACTATCGGGGTGCCCTTGTCGCCTGAGCCTGAAGTAAGGTCACAGAGCGAGCCGATAAGGTCGGTCAGCTGGCGTGGAGTAGTACCCTCTGAAGCCATTTTTCCGAAGAGGTCGGCATCTTTTTCTACGATGCGCTCCTTGATAGCCTCTTTCAGTGCATCGCCTGAAAGGTCTGCAAAGTCGTTATCTGCGAGGTATTTGAGCTTAAGCTCATTGGGAGTGCCCTCAAGTCCTTTTGTATAAGCGGGGGAGACAACAGGGTCAGCAAGCTCCCAAATCTTTCCGACGGGGTCCTTGAATGCGCCGTCGCCGTATACCATAACCTCAACGTTTTTGCCCGTAGCGTTGAAAAGTCTCTTCTGAATATCCTCAACAAGAGTCTGACAGTCGCGGGGGAAGAGCTTAACGGTGTCTTCTGTAGCCTTATTGGAACCGAGAAGTCCGTACTTTTCGTTACATCCGCTACCGTTTACGGGAGAAGAGAGAATCTGGTCAAAGCCAAACAGCTTCTCGGCACCTGCCTTTTCGAGGAGTCTACGTGTGCGGAAACGTGTGTGGATATCGCAGTAAAGAACATTTTTGGTGTAGTCAAGGATTGCTCTTGGGTCGTTTGCAAAGATTATCTCACAGTCAGCGCCCTCTTCACGGATAAGTGACTCGTAATATTCAACATAGTCAACCCCTGTAAAGCGGTGCTTTTCATAACCAAAAAGCTCGCGGTATTTTTCGAGAGTGAGAACATCACGGTAGGGGTCGACACCCTTTTCGTCCATAGCGTCGAGAGATATAAGGTGATTTCCAACCTCATCGGAGGGGTAGGAGAGCATAAGAACTATCTTCTTCGCGCCCTTTGCGATACCGCGCAGACATATAGAAAAGCGGTTGCGGGAAAGGATGGGGAAGATAACACCGACAGTCTCTCCGCCAAACTTTGCTTTCACATCAGCGGCGATGTCATCAGTAGTAGCGTAGTTGCCTTGAGCTCTGGCGACGATTGCCTCGGTCATAGCGACGATGTCACGGTCGCGGATAGCGACATTTTCAGAAGCGGCTGCATCTAAAACAGACTCGGTAACGATCTTTGCAAGGTCATCGCCCTCACGAATGATGGGTGCGCGAACACCGCGGGAAACTGTGCCATATAAACGGCTCATTTTTTAACACTCCTTGAGGCGGAAGTCTTCCGCCAAAATTTTTACCCAAATAGTAT
>JAZQER010000033.1:0-2073 GCA_045539095.1 Acutalibacteraceae bacterium
ATTATCAACTTGATTTGTCAAGTGTATATTTATTATCAACGTCTTTCTGTTTTTAAAGGTTAACATACTCCTTTGGTGACCTAAAGGTCACGTCGTCGCAAGCAGTGCTGTGGCTCCGCACTGCCGCACAATGGCCTGCAAACAAACGGCCCTGCATTGGATTTTTTAACGGTGCCGTTTCGCTTTCAGCGACGGATTACCTTTGAACTGCAACAGCAGCCTGATGCATCCAAGCATTTCGGCCCGCGTGAAGGCGGGCCGAAAATACAAAAAAGTTTTGCTGTACAGAAGAGAACGACGAAACTCCGAGAATACAAGATTTGAGGGCTCCTGTCCTTTGTAATCCACCGGCTCTCTAAAGCTACCCGAAGGCGTGGCCCGCCATTGGACAATACGAAGCTTACTCGGTTTTCGATAATAATTGATGAGTTTCCCAGTCAATCGGTACAGCAAAACCGTACACAAACATAAGAACCTTTTTTCATGAAAACAAGCGAATCTGCCACAAAATCCATTTTTTTTGTGAATTTTATTCTATTCTAAACCTATTTTCACACAAAAACACCTCCGGGATTTCTCCCAGAGGCATCATTTATCAACGCATAATATTACAAGAAAAAAGCTCCTACTCTATCTGTAACAAATTTCTGCTTACCATATAAAGGGCGCAGCACTGCTTATACTTTAAGGAACATTTTATTTCTGTACATGAATTTCAGTATAAAGAACAGAATGAGGCTGTTGCATGCCGCAAGCAGCACCGGATACCAACCGCCAAGGTACTGTTCTGTCCCATAGAGCAACGATTCGGCAACACCACGGAAGTTCACAAGCTCTCCTATGAGATATGCCGTTATTGCATTGCAGCCATAATACAGTAGCCAGCTCCACCCTCTTATATGCCCCTTGACATCAATCCACCAATAGAAGACCGCAAGTAGCAGATAACACCAACCGGCACTGCATAGTACCATGCTTGCGCTCCAAATGCGTTTGATTATCGGTTGGAATATCCCGAAAAGATACCCGGCAACCAGCAGAGCAATTGCCATCACAAAAAGTTTCTTTGCCGTAGCAGCGCGGTCATTGTTACCGTTCTTTGTAAGATGTCCGGCAAAGCTGCCCAGTGCTACAGTACAGCAGAAAGTAAGGCTACTCCATATCCAGGTATAGTCGTACCAAGGAGCAAAGATTACAGCACCATCTTCGGCAATGACACTGCCGTCGCGGAACCGACCGAGCAACGCCTTGTCAACTGTTGCGGCGAAGTTACCCTGCGCACTCCAGTCTCCAACGACATGCATCGGCACAGAATATATAAGGAGCAGAAGAGCTATTGCAGCCAATTGCTGCCAAGGTTTCAGATAGAGCACCATAGGCGCTGCAAGCAGATAACCGACAGCTATCGCTTGAAGCGTGTTGCTATAAAGATATATTCTATCAGGGTCAAGTGAAAGGATGTTGCCCTGCACAACCATTCCAAGGAAGAAAAGGAGCAGGAAACGTTTCATTATACGAATCCACACCTTGCCATTGCCGCTTTGAGTACGGTATTTAGGCAACGAGTACGGCATAGTCACTCCCGACATGAAAAGGAAAAGCGGCATCACAAGGTCCCAGGCACGAAGGCCTTCCCATTCAGCATGGTCTAACTGATAAAGGAGTGTCTCGTTAAGCGTTGGATTATCGAGTTCAATAAGAAAAAGACGCAGCACAGGCTGCAGACCGACAAGCAGCATCAAGTCTAATCCACGCAGCACATCGAGCGAAAGCAGACGTCCGTTGTTATTGTTCATTTGATTTTAATTTTCTTACCATTAACAACATAAAAACCCGGAGCTACCGCTTTATCGAATCTGCGACCGGCAAAGTCATATATGACTTTCATATTCCCCTTTTCGGTTTTCACCTCGTTGATACCAGTTTCAGGATTACCAACAACAAGTAAGACATCAACAATGGCTCCACCGTTTTCTTTAAAATCACCGAACTTGCCGTCGGCGTCACCGGCCGGGTCAATATTACACCAGTCTTGCTTGATACGCATACGGTAAACACCCTCCTTGTCAGGAA
>JAZQER010000034.1:0-13627 GCA_045539095.1 Acutalibacteraceae bacterium
CCGCGCCTTGAGACGCGGGTCGGCATTATGGGCTTATAGCCCTTGTGCAAACCACCCGTTTGACGGGTGGTTATGATTAGTCAAGGAAATAAACGGTAATATCTCTTCTGCCAAAATTAAGGCACTGGCTTCTTGTATCCATAAACAGGTCCATATCGGTTCTGTCTCCGTGGATAAATCCGCCCGTATCTGCCGCTATAGCATAACCGTAATGATATTTTCCGTCTGAAGATACTATATACATTTTTGTGCCGTAGGGGATTTCTTTGGGGTCTACCGCAACATATCCCGGTTCAGGCCACACGCCGGTTGAGCATCTGTTTCCTGTGTGGGTATAGGCGGTTGCTCTGAGGGTCTTTACAGACTTATAATTCAGCGGAATTCCGTTTTCGTCAAGCTTAAGGCTGGACGGAACATCAAGCGTAGAGATAGATGAGCCTGAAGAAGCGTACTTGGGAGCCTTGGTGCCGATAACGGTCTTGGTATCGACGGCTTCGGTGACAACCTCTTCGCTTAAAACGGTCTTGCCTGCGGCAACGCCGTTTACATACATTACCGAGCAGGTAACGATTTTAGAACCGGTGTGACCGGTCTGCACCTTTTGGGTGGTTGCGTAATACTTATCAGAATACTCTACAGTGCTGCCGTAAGGTATCTCTTCGGAATAGGTCTCGGTTTTGTACTCGACATCTACAATATCTATATATGTCTCTTCCGAGATAGTAGTATCAAGCTTGTGGCTGAGAATATCATATTCGTCCACTTTAATGCCGAGAGAGGTAAGTATGTCGCCGAGACGACCTGTAGTAACACTGTAGGTTTTAGTATTATTTCCGACAGTCAGCGTGATGGGGAAGTAATATGAAATAGTAACATCGGTACTGTAAAGTCCCTTGGCAACCTTTGTTATCTCATAATCAGCGTTACCCGCAATTCTTTTAGCCATATTCTGCTCGTTGCCGAAAACCGTAGTCATAACGTAGGTGTTATTGCCGTCGGATATGCGGACGGTGTGCGCCGCGTATACCATGGCGGTTAGGACAATAGCAGCAGCAAGAGCAAGTGCTGTCAGTTTTACCGTTCTTAAAGTAACAAAACGCTGCGCTTTTTTGACTTTACCGGCAAACGATTTCATTTTTTGTAACATTCAAAAACTCCTTTATTTCCGGTGCTGCCGTTTGGGCAGACCGCTAGTAAGTAAGATTTTTCAGTCCTTGGCTATTATATCCGCGCAGTTTAACTATGTCAAACGAAACGGAAAGGTCAAAATTGTGCATTTTGCACAACAAATTACAAATAAATTACAAAAGTTACAAGTTTGTAACCTTATTTTTGCCTTTTTATGGAAGATATTTTTGTGCAAACATACAAAAAATGCTCTGCAAAACTAACGTAAACGCTGAAAGTGGGTCGAAAATTGGCATATATTGGGGTCAAAACGATAATTCGGGGTAGACAAACACAATATAATATGTTATTATATGTGAGACAAATCTTTAATTTAGTACCGAGATGCTGCAAGATTTTCACCGTATACATAATATATATTCCCTATATTGTGATGAATATAACGCTTTGTGTATATTAATCGGGTCCTGTGGCAAATCAGGGCCTTTTATCTTGCTTAAAAATAAATTGGGGGTTATTGATTGAACAGACTGAAGGCCGAGATTATGGATAGCGCGGCTTCTGCCAGAGCTCTCAAAAGAATAGCGCATGAAATACTTGAACGCAACGGTGGCAGTGACGACATATGCTTTGCGGGTATAAAAAGAGGCGGCGTACCGATTGCCCGTTTACTTGCAGAGAATATATATCAGATAGAAGGGGTAAAGGTACCCGTAGGTATAATAGATACGGTGTCCCATCGCGATGACCGAAGCGATATCCCCGTACCCGAGATAAACACATCGGATATTCCCTTTGATGTAACGGACAAAAAGGTCATAATGGTTGACGATGTTCTGTATACCGGCAGAACGGCAAGGGCGGCTATGGAAGCGCTTATCTCATTCGGCAGACCTGCCGAGATACAACTTGCGGTGCTAGTCGACCGAGGTCACAGAGAATTGCCAATAAGAGGTGACTTTGTGGGAAAGAACATTCCGACATCCCGAAGCGAGAAAATAGTAGTAAAAGCCGATACAGACACCTCGGAGGTAACGGTCGGACTTTATGAAGTGTAATTTTCGGTTTATATGTAATATGTGTAGACCGTGAATAATAAAAACTGATTTGGGGGATAAAAATGAGTAAAAAAGAAAAAGTCGTCATCGGCGACGAAGGCATTTATGATGCCAGAAAACTCGGCATTCCGAGAATGTTAATTTTAGGCTTTCAGCACATGTTCGCTATGTTTGGTGCAACCGTATTGGTTCCGCTCCTCACAGGTCTCGACGTTGCTACCACCCTTCTTATGGCAGGTCTTGGAACATTACTTTTCCATATATTAACAAAGTTTAAGGTTCCTGCTTTTCTCGGCTCTTCCTTTGCATTCCTTGGCGGCTACGCTGCAGTAGCTCCGATGCTTGCAGACGGAACACCCAATAAGGAAATGCTGCCCTATGCTTGTCTCGGTGTTGCTTGTGCAGGTCTTGTTTACCTTGTATTAGCCCTTGTAATCAAGCTTGTCGGCATTACGAAGGTTATGCGCTTCTTCCCGCCCGTTGTTACCGGTCCAATTATTATCGCTATCGGTCTTGGACTTTCGGGCTCTGCAGTTAACAACTGCGCTGCTAACTGGCCTCTCGCTCTTATCGCTCTTGCAATCGTTGTTGTATTCAACATCTGGGGCAAGGGAATGTTAAAGATTATTCCTATTCTCCTTGGCGTTATTGGTTCTTACCTTGTTGCTATCGTTGTTGGTAACATCTGCGGTGTTGAAGGTTGGGCTATTGATTTCTCCGGCGTTGCTAACGCAGCATGGATTGGGCTTCCCTTCAAGGCAGAAGCTACTGTTCTCGGCGTTGATTGGAGCCGCACAGGCGATATAATCGGTGCCATCATCGGAATTATGCCCATCGCTCTTGCTACTATGATGGAGCATATCGGCGATATTTCCGCGATAGGCGCTACCGTTGGCAAGAACTTCATTAAGGAGCCCGGTCTCCACAGAAGCCTTATGGGTGACGGCCTTGCAACAACAGTTGCTTCTCTCCTTGGCGCGCCTGCAAATACAACATACGGAGAAAATACCGGTGTTCTTGCCCTTTCAAAGGTTTATGATCCCAAGGTTATCAGAATTGCTGCGGTTATTGCCGTTCTGTTCTCCTTCAGCCCCAAGTTCTCTGCTCTCGTTAGCTCCATCCCCACTGCAGTTATCGGTGGTATCTCCTTCGTTCTTTACGGTATGATTTCTGCAATCGGTGTTAGAAATGTTGTTGAGTCTAAGGTTGACTTTACAAAGAGCCGCAACCTCATCGTTGCTGCTATCATCCTTGTTTGCGCACTCGGTCTCGGTTCTGCTGCTACCTTCACCATAGGAAACGTTACAATCGCTCTTTCTGCTCTTGCAGTTGCTTCTATTGCAGGTATCGTTCTTAATGCTATCCTCCCCGGTAAAGATTATGTCTTCACCGAGGACGAGCCTAAGGATACCGGAGTTAACTTCGAAATCTCGGGCGGAAATAAAGAATAAACTTTGTTCACTTCAAGGACTGTGGAAACACAGTCCTTGTTTTTTTATTACGTGGATAGTATAATGAATAAAAAGCAAAGGCAGGTGAGGGAATGTGAGTCGTGTTTTAGTCGCTATGTCGGGAGGAGTGGATTCTTCTGCGGCGGCGGTTATTTTAAAAGGACAGGGCTACGAGGTTATCGGAGGCACCTTGCGTCTTTATGATAGAGGCAACGCCGTATCTTCTGAGATAAACTCGGCCGCAGAGGTCTGCAGCAAGCTCAATATAGAGCATTTTGTCTTTGATAAACGAGAGCTTTTTAAAGAAAAGGTAATAGAGTCTTTTGAATTGGAATATGATGCAGGGCGCACACCTAACCCCTGTATTGAATGTAATAAGTATATCAAGTTCGGCACTTTGATGGATGAGGCTTTAAAGCTAGGTTGCGATTATATTGCAACAGGGCATTATTCTAAAATTGCGGATGTAAACGGCAGAAGGCTAATCTGTCGCGCTGAGGATAGTAAAAAAGACCAGACCTATGTTTTATGGCGGCTATCTCAAAAACAGCTGAAACATATCCTTATGCCTCTTGGCGATATTTCAAAAGAGCAGGCAAGAGAGATTGCCGAAAGGTATGATTTTGCTTGTAAGGAGGCAAAGGAAAGTCAGGATATATGCTTTGTACCCGATGGAGATTATGCTGCGTTTTTAGAGAGTTATTCGGGTAAGCCCTTTGAAAAAGGAGAGTATACAGACCTTGACGGCAGAGTGCTCGGCCGGCATATGGGTCACCAGTGCTATACTATAGGTCAGCGAAAGGGACTTGGTATTGCGCTCGGCAGACCGCAGTTTGTAATCTACAAGGACCCCGTTACAAACAGGGTGGTGCTTGGTGATGAGGAACACCTTTTTAAAAAGCGCATATATATTGATGATGTAAACCTGCAGGCTTTTGACTTTGAAGAGGATTTCACCTGTACAGCAAAGCTTCGCTACAGCGCGAAGGATATGCCCTGTAGGGTCTTTAAAACGGGTGATAACGAGGCGGTAATTGAATTTGAAACTGCACAGAGAGCACCGTCACCGGGCCAGTCGGCGGTATTTTATGACGGAGAGTATCTGCTCGGCGGTGGATTTATTGTAAAAGGAGAATAAAAGTGGATAAAATAATTGAAAAAACCTTGGAAAATTTAAAGAAAAATAATATGGCGGCATACTATGCCGAAACTAAAGAGGAAGTCTTGGAGCTTGTAAAAACGCTTCTCAAGACGGGAGAAACTATTTCTTGCGGCGGCTCAGAGACGCTCAAAGAGTGCGGTGTGCGTGATTATATGGACTGCGGACGCTTTAATTTCCTTGACCGCGCAAAAACAAACAGTACCGAAGAGATGCACGAGCTTTACAGAAAAACCTTCTCCTGCGATACCTATCTTACTTCGGCAAACGCCGTGACCGAGACGGGAGAACTTGTAAATGTTGACGGTAACAGTAATCGAATCGCGGCAATTGCTTACGGACCGAAAAGCGTTATCTGCGTTGTCGGTAAGAATAAAATTGTGCCCGATATACCCGCAGGCTTTAAAAGGGTAAAAACAGTCGCGGCTCCGCTTAATGCAAAAAGGCTCGGCTGCAATACCCCGTGTGCAAAAAGCGGTATCTGTATAAAACCTGACGAGATGCCCACTGCGGGCTGCGGCAGTCCCGACAGAATTTGCATCAATTATGTCGTCAGCGGAAGACAGAGAATAAAGGACAGAGTAAAGGTAATAATCTGTAACGACAATCTGGGTTATTAAATTTTGCCGCCTCGCATATTTTTATATGCGAGGTGTTTTTATATGAGAAAGATTTTAGTCCTTTTGCTGACAATCCTGATGGTTGCAGTACCCGTAACGGCATCGGCTGAGCAAAGCGTTACGGTTTCGATGGAATATCCCACCCCCGATTACGACAAACCCTTTACTAATGTACTTGACGTTGCCGCCATCGGAGAGGTGATGGAGATAAATGCAAAGTCGGCGATACTTCTAGAGCCAAAATCAGGAGCGGTGCTTTACGAATCAAATGCCGATGAGAAATTAGCTCCTGCGTCTATTACAAAAATAATGTCGCTCGTGCTTATAATGGAAGCGATAGATGACGGCAGACTGAGTCTTGATACGGTGATAACGGCATCAGACTACGCGTGTAGTATGGGTGGCTCGCAGATATGGCTTGAGCCTAATGAGCAGATGACGGTCGATGAGCTTTTAAAGGCTGTGGTCATTGCGTCGGCAAATGACGCTACCGTGGCACTCGGAGAGGCAATAGCGGGCAGTGAAGAAGGCTTTGTCGTTATGATGAATCAAAAGGCGGCAGAGCTTGGTATGAATGAGACAAATTTCGTCAACTGTACGGGTCTTGATGCCGACGGACATCTGACCTCGGCACACGATGTTGCTCTGATGTCGGCGGAGCTTGTAAAGCACGAGCTTATAAAAAACTATTCAACCGTCTGGATGGACAGTCTCAGAGACGGTGCAAGTGAGCTTGTAAATACCAACCGCCTTGTCCGTTTTTACAGTGGAGCCTTCGGACTTAAAACGGGTACGACCTCTAAAGCGGGCTCCTGTCTTTCTGCCGCCGCCGAACGAGACGGACTCACCCTTATAGCGGTTGTTATGGGTTCGCCCTCAAGCGACGACCGTTTTAACGGGGCAAGAAAGCTGCTTGATTACGGCTTTGCAAATTTTTCGTTTGAAAATATAACTGCCGATATTTCATCGCTGGCGCCCGTGCCTGTGAAGAAAGGCACATTAAGAGAAATAACCCCCGAAGCGGCAGGCTCCTTACCCGTGCTTCTAAAAAAAGGGGGAATTGCCAATGTAACTCAGGAAATCGAGATATCCGAGATGCTTACAGCACCTGTAACCAAAGGCGATATTATCGGTTATGTTCATGTTAAATATGAGGACGCTGAGATAGGAAGCATACCGATTACAGCCACAGAGACGACCCAAAAGCAGACTGTTTGGTATTGGCTCGGTATTCTTTACAAAAAATTATTTTCTTTGTGACAATTTAACTGTTGAAAAATACTTTTATATAGTGTAAAATATATACATAACCAATAAAGGGGATATGCATATGTCATTAAGCTTCAGTTACAAATACGCTGCTGACTTTATCCGTGAGAATGACCTTCGCGGTCTTGAGACTCAGGTTAAAGCAGCTCACGATATGCTTCACAGCGGCACCGGTCTCGGTAACGACTTTACAGGCTGGGTAGACCTTCCGTTTGATTATGATAAGGAAGAGTTCGCACGAATTAAAAAGGCTGCCGAGAAGATAAAGGCAGATACCGATGTTTTTATTGTTATCGGAATAGGCGGCTCCTACCTTGGAGCGAGAGCTGCTATTGAGTTTTTAAAGAGTGATAACTATAATGCCTTACCTAAGGACACTCCCGATATATATTTTACCGGAAACAGTATCAGCGGCTCCGCGCTTTCGGACCTTTTGAAGATCTGCGAGGGCAAGAGGGTCTCTGTTAATATAATCTCAAAGTCGGGCACCACTACCGAGCCTGCGATAGCTTTCAGAGTTTTCAGAAAACTCCTTGAAGAGCGCTACGGCGAAGAAGAGGCAGCGAAGAGAATTTACTGCACTACCGACAAGGCAAGAGGAACCTTAAAGCAGCTTGCTGACCAAAAGGGCTATGAGTGCTTTGTAATTCCCGATGATGTCGGCGGACGTTACTCTGTGCTGACCGCTGTGGGACTCCTTCCTATAGCTGTTTCGGGCGCTGACATTGATGCTTTAATGGCGGGCGCTGCTGCGGCGGCTAAGGATTACGCCGAGCCTGACATGTATAAAAATGACTGCTACACCTATGCCGCTCTCCGTAATGCCTTTTACAGAAGAGGCAAATCGGTCGAGATGCTCGTTTCCTATGAGCCTCGCTTTACAATGATGGCAGAGTGGTTCAAACAGCTCTACGGTGAGAGCGAGGGCAAGGATAATAAGGGAATCTTCCCCGCATCCGCCATCTTCTCGACCGACCTTCACTCCCTTGGTCAGTTCATTCAGGACGGCACAAGAATTATGTTCGAGACGGTCGTAAATATCGGTGACTGTGGCTCTGACATAATGATTGAGAAGGAAGAAGACGACGGAGACGGACTGAACTTCCTTTCAGGAAAGCCTATGTCTTATGTAAATAATAAGGCTTTTGAGGGAACAGTGCTCGCTCATACCGACGGTGGAGTTCCGAACCTCGTTATCAGCCTTGATAAGGCAAATGAGGAAAATCTCGGCAGACTGGTATACTTCTTTGAAAAGGCTTGCGGAATTTCGGGCTATGTACTCGGTGTTAATCCTTTTGACCAACCCGGTGTTGAAAGCTATAAGAAGAATATGTTTGCATTACTCGGCAAACCCGGTTATGAGGAAGCAAAGGCTGCCTTAGAGGCAAGACTTGCGAAATAAGATTTGGTAAAATAACCGCCCTTGGCGGTTTTATATAGAAAAGGAGCGTATAATATGATTAAACTTATTATCGGAAAAAAAGGTTCAGGAAAAACCAAGAAGCTCATTGACGTTGTTAATGAAGCTGCAAAGACCAGCAAGGGCAATGTTGTTTGCGTAGAGCAGGGAGACTCACTTCGCTACAGTATTTCAACTCAGGTCCGTTTGGTGGATACAGAAAATTACGGAATTTCCGGTTACAGTGAGTATTATGCAATGCTCTGCGGAATGGCTGCCAGCAACCACGATGTAACTCATATCTTCGGCGACGCCACCAAGCGTATCGGCGGCGGACTCGATGGCATCGACGCTTTCCTTGAGAGAGTTTCTGCTCTCGCTGAGGACAGCAATATTCAGTTCGTGTTCACAGTATCGTGTGACAGAGATGAGCTTCCTGAGAGCATTTTCGAAGTTTCAGAGGAAATTTAATCTTTGCGGAGTGTCTTTGGCGCTCCGCTTTTTCTTTTGTTCTGCGCTTATAATGATTGTTGTTAGTCGAAACACTCAAAAAGTGTTTCGACTAGCCACTTATCAAGTGGCTTTAGCAAAATTAAATTCTAATATTTAATTTTGCACAACACTCATTTCAATGGAAAGGACAAATTTTTCTAAAATTTGTCGCAAAATCAAAGATTTTGTGGCGAAACAATTTTGTTTCGCCTATCCTATTCCATTATTACGGAAGTCCTGTAAAAAACACTTGACAAAGGCAAAATCATTATATATAATTGACTTTGTGACAAATGAGGTGAGATTATGCTTCTTGATCTGAAGCCGCTTTTTGCAGGCAGCAAGGATCATATCCCTGTGGACTTTTCCATGGAACTTGATACGGTTGATTTTTACGGATTAAAACCGCTTAAAAAGCCTGTCATAATTTCAGGGAAAATTGTTAGCAGAGCAGGTATCGTTGAAGCACAACTTACCTGTAGAGTCGAGTATACTGCTCCTTGCGACCGATGTGGAGAAGAAGTAGCTGAAACTTACAACTTCAATATTATCCGCACCATCGTGACCGAGCTCGAGAATGACGACACCGATGAGATGACGCTTGTTCCCGATATGAAGCTCGACCTGGAAGAATTCTGCTATGCTGACATAATTATGTCGCTCCCCACAAAGCACCTCTGCAAAGAGGATTGCAAGGGACTTTGTCCCGTGTGCGGAACAAACTTTAACCTTGGCAGGTGCGACTGCCCGACAGATGAGGAAACTGTCGGCGGATTAGCAGCTCTGGCAGAGCTCTTAAAAGACTAAAAAACTAATGATTTCAAGGAGGTGCCGAGAATGGCAGTACCGAAGAGAAAAACCTCGAAAGCAAGACGTGATAAGAGACGTAACAACCTTTGGAAGCTTACAGCTCCCGCTCTTGTAAAGTGCGACCGTTGCGGCGAGTACAAGAGACCTCACAGACTTTGTCCCGCTTGCGGATATTACAACGGACGTGAGGTTGTAAAGGTCGGCGAATAAGTCGAACTTAATCAAAACAAGACAGAGGGGGAGGAAACTCCTCCTCTATTTTTTTAAAAAGGCGGTGATATTGTGTCGGTTATAATAAACGGTGTTGAAAAGGGCTCGCCTGCCTACAAAGCAGGTATTAGAGAGAAAGACATCCTTGTATCTATTAATAACAATGAGATAGTCGATGTGCTGGATTACCGTTTTTATCAAAATGAGTCTAAACTTACAGTGACCTTTAAAAATCAAAAGGGCAAGGAAAAGACTGTAAAGATAAAAAAGGATGAGTACAGTGAGCTTGGCATGAATTTTGACAGTTATCTTATGGATGCTCAGCATTCCTGTAAGAATAAGTGCATATTCTGCTTTATTGATCAGCTGCCGAACGGTATGCGTGAAACTCTTTATTTTAAGGATGACGACTCGCGTCTGTCATTTTTATTCGGCAACTATATAACCCTTACAAATCTCACCGAGCACGAAATTTCCCGAATAATAAATATGCACATCAGCCCCGTTAATATTTCTGTGCATACTACAAACCCTGAGCTCAGATGCAAGATGATGAATAACCGTTTTGCGGGAGAAGCCCTCGGTATAATTAAGCGCTTTGATGACGCAGGCATAAAAATGAATTTTCAGCTTGTGCTGGTGCCTGGTTACAATGATGGTGAGGAGCTGAAAAGGTCGCTTTATGACCTTGCGGAGTATAAAAATGTTTTGTGTATAGCCTCTGTCCCTGTAGGACTTACAAAATTCCGCGAGGGACTGTGCGAAATAGAACCCTTTAATAAAGAAACCGCCGCCGAGGTCATCGATATAACCGAAGCTATCGCCGAAGAGGTGAAAGGGAAGTTCGGCGAAACCATAATGTTTGCCGCGGATGAGTTTTACTTAAAGGCCCAAAGACCGCTGCCGTCTGCCGATTATTACGGCGATTTTCATCAGCTTGATAACGGTGTCGGAATGTGGTCACTTTTCGAAAAGGATGTAAAAGATGCTCTTCGAAATGTGGAGGGACCAAATGAAAAACGCAGCGTTACCTGTGTCACGGGCGTGGCCGCATATCCGCTTATAAAATGGGCGGTTGACAGAGCGCAGAATAAGTGGCATAATTTGGATGTAAGAGTATACGCTATAGAAAATAATTTCTTTGGCGAGAAGATAACCGTTGCAGGCCTTGTGACGGGTAGGGATATAATAGAGCAGCTAAAGGATAAAGAGCTTGGAAGTGAGCTTATTATCCCATCAAATATGCTCAGATTTGAGCGTGACCTTTTCCTTGACGATACCTCGGTCGAGGATTTGGAGAAAACGCTTAATATTAAAGTCAGGATCACAGAACCCGATGGATACGGACTTATAGAGTCGCTCGCGGGAGAAAAGGAGTATTAATATGGCAAAATCTGTAGTGGCTGTCGTAGGCAGACCTAATGTGGGAAAATCCACCCTTTTCAACAAGTTAATAGGAAAAAGAATGTCCATTGTCGATGATACTCCGGGTGTGACGAGAGACAGAATATACGGCGACGCCGAATGGTGCGGACATAAAATGATGCTAATCGACACAGGCGGTATCGAGCACGGCACCGACGATGTAATACTCGCCGGTATGAGAAGTCAGGCAGAGCTTGCTATCGAGATGGCAAACTGCATTATCTTTGTTGTCGATGTCAAAAGCGGTGTTACCGCGTCGGATATGGATGTCGCTGCTATGCTTCAGAAAAGCGGAAAGCCGGTTGTGCTTTGTGTAAACAAGTGCGACGGCATCGGCAATATTCCGCTTGAGTTCTATGAGTTTTACAATCTTGGACTCGGCGACCCGATTGCCGTTTCATCGGTGCACGGTCACGGCACAGGTGACCTTCTTGACGAGGTAATAAAGTATCTTCCCGAAAGCGATGAGGATGAGGCGGAGTCTGAAATTATAAATGTAGCCGTTATAGGAAAGCCGAATGCTGGCAAATCCTCTCTTATCAACGCCATTTCGGGTGAAGAGAGAGCTATTGTTTCGGATATTGCGGGCACTACCCGTGATGCTATCGACACTCTCGTCGAAAACGAGCACGGAAGGTTTAACTTCACCGACACAGCGGGACTAAGACGAAAGAGTAAGGTTGACGACAAGCTTGAAAAATACTCTGTGCTTCGCGCACAGATGGCAATAGAGCGAAGTGATGTCTGCGTTATAATGCTCGACGGTAAGGATGGCTTCACCGAGCAGGATTCTAAGGTTGCGGGGCTTGCGCTCGAACAGGGTAAGGCTTGCATAATTGCAGTTAACAAGTGGGATATAGTCGATAAGGACGGCAAGACTATGGACTCTTACCGCAAGAGCCTTATGAAGGACTTTTCCTTTATGCCCTTTGCACCCATAATCTTTATTTCTGCAAAAACAGGTCAGCGTCTTGATCGCCTTTTTGAGCTTATAAAGTTCGTTCATTCTCAGAATACTATGCGTATATCTACAGGAAAGCTGAATGATATTCTTGCTGATGCGACAGCCAGAGTTCAGCCCCCGACAGATAAGGGTAAAAGACTTAAGATTTACTATATGACTCAGGCATCTACCAAACCGCCCACCTTTGTCTGCTTTTGCAATAATGCCGAGCTTTTCCATTTTTCATATCAGAGATACCTGGAAAACCAGATAAGAGCAACCTTCGGCCTTGAAGGAACGCCCGTAAGGTTTGTCATAAGGGAGAGAGGAGATAAATGATGACCTTTGCAAATGTTCTTGTCGCCGTATGTGCAATTATCGCCGCCTATCTTATAGGCTCGATAAATTTTGCAGTAATTTTTTCAAACATTTTTATAGGTCGGGACGTAAGAACAGAGGGAAGCGGAAACGCAGGCACCACAAATGTGATTCGTACTGCGGGCTTTCTACCAGGTGCGCTTACCTTTGTGTGTGACGCTGCAAAGGGCTTTGCAGGAGCATTTTTAGGAATGCAGGTTTTTGAAAACTTTCTGCCGGACCTTCCCGTATTCACTCCCATCTACGGAGCATATATATGCTACATTTTTGTTATGATAGGTCACATTTTCCCCGTTTTCTTCGGTTTTAGAGGCGGAAAAGGTATAGCTACAAGCGTCGGCGGCTTTGCAGTCTGCTGCTGGCCAGCTATAGTTATCGGTCTTTCAGCGTTTGCCGTATCGACCCTTATCTCTAAAATAGTATCACTCAGTTCTCTTATCGCAACTGTATTTGTAGTAACCTTTGCAATAGTATTTGTCGATACGTCTGTACCGGTGTTACCGCAGATAATAATGGCTATAATTGCAGGAGCAATTGTATTCTACACCCACAGAGCCAATATTGTAAGGCTCATAAAGGGAGAAGAAAAGAAACTGACTATAGGACGTGGTAAGAAAAATGGCTAAGATAACTGTGCTCGGTTCAGGCGGATGGGGTATGGCGCTTTCAATGGTGGCAGAGGCAAACGGTCATAAGGTTACATTGTGGACACCGTTTAGTGATGAATGTGAAAATCTTATAAAAAACCATGGAAATGAGAAGCTTTTGTCCGGAATAAAGTTTCCTGAAACAATAAAAGTCACAACCAATATAAATGAAGCGGAAAAGAGTCTTATAACTATAATTGCAACGCCATCATTTGCTGTTAGGGAAACCGCTAAAAAGCTTTCGGCGGTAACCAATGCGGGTATTGTAGTTTGCGTGGCAAAGGGCTTTGAAAATGGAAGTCTTATGCGACTCTCCGAGGTTATCCGTGAAGAGATAAAGGAAAATCCGATTGTTGCACTTTCGGGTCCCTCCCACGCAGAAGAGGTGGCACGCGGAATACCCACAATGCTTGCCGCCGCAAGTGATGATAAAATCGCCGCAGAGACGGTGCAAAAGACCTTTTCAAACGGCTTTATGCGTGTGTACACAAATGATGATATAATCGGTGTAGAGCTTGGCGGAGCGATAAAGAATGTCCTTGCCGTTGCCGCAGGTGTTTGCGACGGAATGGGACTCGGCGATAACTCAAAGGCTGCCCTTATCACCCGAGGACTTGCCGAAATGTCAAGGCTCGGAG
>JAZQER010000035.1:0-24144 GCA_045539095.1 Acutalibacteraceae bacterium
CTCGGTGAGCGCACTAGCGCGAAGCATGAAGATTAGAGCTTAGGACTCTCCACATCCACCGCAAGCGGTCCCCCTTGAACCTTTGCCCGTGTCATTTCCCAGGTCTGGGTAATGTCTGCTACTGGGAAATACGAAAACTAAACCCTCCGTAGTTTTATACGGAGGGTTTTATAGTAGGTAATGAAGAATTCATTTGTTAAGATAATCAATAAAACTTGGTATAACCGTCATCACTGCTCGTTTGAGTGCCGGAAGACTGAGTCTCAGAGCTTTCACCCGAATCAGAGCTTGAATTTGAAGAAGACTGTGTATTTGATGAAGATGCATTTGAGCTTCCTGTTATTTCAATCTCGATCTCGGTATTGTTTACGAAATCACTTTCTATCTTCTCAAACTCAGACGATGTCATATTATCTGCATCGTCATACGCAGGCGTAGAGGATGTGTTTCCGGTGCCTGAATCGGAAGTAACGCTACTGTTATCCGAAGATGTATTATCCTTCTTTCCGCATGCAACAACAGATATGATTAAGAGTCCAACGAGCAATATGACCGAAATTCTTTTAATCATAGCGTTTTCCTCGCCAAACTATTATTCGTATTCATCATATCCGTCTTCAGGGTCACCAAAGCCGGAACCGTCTCCGCTGACGGTTAAAATATCATCAAGTGCTGAAAGGAGAGTTAATTCAACTTCAGCTTCAGAAAAAAGCTTTTTCATTTCTAAAATACCTCCATTAAATTACTCGAATTATCCTACGTAGTTTTCGTAGATAAATTTCATAAGTTCTTCTCTCTCGATCGTTGAAATAGAAGTCTTTGCAATAATTTCAGCAATATTCTCAGGAACCTCTCCGCAGTCACCTTCATTGATTGCATCAATTGCAACACCGATTACAGACTCAGAAGCATATCCGCAGTTAGTTTCCATCTGAGAATTGAAATTTCTGCTGTAGATTACAGTTTCATCTTCAAGTTTAATATATGCTCTTGCAGAAACTCTGACACCCAGAGCGTTAGACTGCATATTTCTTACGTTAGCCGTAAAGCTTGCAACATCTTCGCCTTCAGCAAGGGTCTTTTTAGCTACTACAAGACCTGTTACATTCTCGTCATCGATCATATCAACAGTAAGCTCGTTATAGCCAAGTCTCTTGGTGAACATCATAAGTACGCCTACTTCAACAGCGGGGTTCGCTTCAGTAATAGCAGCCGCCGCAAGAGTGTCATCAACCTGAATATTGAATCTAATGTCCTGAGTTCCTTTATCAGACGCAGTCTTAAGAATAGCAGCGCCGTTAACATTAATGATGTCATTGTCTTTTACAGCTACGTTTCTACGAGCTGCCTTAACATTAAGATAGTCAGTACCTGTCTGGTTAGCTATCTTTGTGGTGAGAATGAATGTAGCGTCTTCATTTTCGCCAACAACAGCGAAGTTAACAACGAATAACTCTCGTGTATCAGATACAAGAGCTATGAAGCGGATAGCTCCGTTTTCCTCATCTATATCAAAGACAGTTCCTTCGGGGTTTGTGGTGGTATCAAGATTAGACACAATTGAATCATAATCAAAAACGCCTGTGTCATATGTTATGGTACCCTCAACAGCGCCTACTGCGGAACCAGCCTCGTCAAGATAAACAGCAAGCTCATAAAGCTCTGTGCCGCCTTGTTCGGTAAGACCAATCTCACTTTTTCCGTAAAGGGAAATAGTAGGTTTTTCTCCTTCAGCGGATGCCGAAATTGCAGCTACGCCGAGAAGCATAACAAGAGAAACAATAACAGCAATAACTTTCCTTAAATTGCGCATTTGAAATTTCCTCCTATACCGTGTATGTACTAAATTTATCCGTTTCGACATCGGAAAAATGCAAAAGATTATAAGCTCATCTCCGCCTTTTTGCGAAAAAATGCAATAATCCCCTACCTTGTCTGTATAATTCTATCACAACATTAGTAGAATTGCAAGACATTTGTGAAAAAATTTTCATAAATTTTTAATGAAATTTTAATTTCATCGGGCAATCTAATTTTTATTGTGTTTTTTGCACATAATAATCACACAAAAACCGCCACTCAATGGCACCTTTTCAAGCTTTTTATTCTTAGCAGAGAAGGTATACCTGTTGACTATACTACGCATGATATGGTACAATAATAAAAAAACTTGGGTGTGATATTTATGAATAGCTTGGAATCTCTTACCGGACTCATAGGCAACACTCCTTTGCTTCATATTAAATGTAGCAAACCCGCCGATATTTACGCAAAGCTTGAATTTTTTAACCCCGCCGCTTCTATAAAGGACCGCGCTGCTCTTTATATGATAGAACAAGCCGAAAAAAGCGGCAAAATAAAGACGGGTGATACTATTATTGAGCCGACCAGCGGAAACACAGGTATCGGACTCGCTATGATAGGCGTTTCAAAAGGATACCGTGTAATAATAACTATGCCCGACACTATGTCAAAAGAACGCATAGCTCTTATGAAGGCATACGGTGCCGAGGTCGTGCTGACCGAGGGAGTACTCGGTATGGCAGGCGCTATCAAAAAGGCGGAAGAGCTTGCCAAAAGGCTTGGCGGTACCGTTATGGGACAGTTTTCTAATCCTGCTAACGTACTGGCACATTTTGAGACAACGGGTCCCGAAATATGGCGCGACACCGACGGAGAAATAGATATTTTTGTTTCGGCTATAGGTACGGGCGGAACAATAAGTGGAGTCGGAAAGTATTTAAAGAGTCAAAACGGCAATATTAAAGTTATAGGCGTAGAGCCTGCCTCCTCACCTGTTCTAACGGGCGGTGAAAAGGGTCCTCACAAAATTCAAGGTATTGGCGCTGGCTTTATTCCCGAAATACTTGATATGTCGGTATGTGATGAAATAGTCACAGTAAGCGACGAGGAAGCATACACATCAGGACGCGAGCTTGCGGCAAGCCAAGGTCTTCTTGTTGGCATTTCGTCGGGTGCGGCGTATGCCGCGGCACTGAAGATAGCAGCCCTTGAGGAAAACCGCGGCAAAAAAATAGTAGTTATCTTCCCCGATTCAGGCTCAAGATATCTTTCTACCGAAGGTTATTATTTATAAGGAGTTTGATGTATGAACTTTTTAGAAAAGGCAATTGAAATTGGATTGCCTTACATAATCGCAATTCTTGAGATAATGGGCATCATAATTGTTTTCTGGAGTTCTATAAAGGGTTTTTGGGAATATATACAGAACACCTTTATGCACAAGGAACACGATTTGCAATATAACCTCGCGACAGGTCTGGCAACGGGTCTTGAATTCAAGGTCGCGGCAGAAATACTCAAAACGGTACTCATACGGGAACTCAGCGAACTGCTGATACTCGGTGCGGTAATATTGTTGCGTGCACTTATCAAGCTGTTTATTCATTTTGAACTTGAAAAGAAAGACAAAAAGACAAAAGCTACCACAAAGAGCGAGACTTAATGTCTCGCTCTTTGTGGCATTATAGTTCCTTTACAAGTTCATCCATAGACTTACGTTTTTTACCGCGGAGTTTATCACCCTCTGCTGCGTAGCCAAGGCAGATAACAAGGCGTACCGCTCCATCAAGTGAGCATATATCTTTGATTTTATCGCCGTCCAACCAGCCGAGGATGCATGTAGAAAGCCCTTGAGCGGCAGTTTCGGCGGTTATATAAGCCGCTACTATTCCGATATCTATTGAGCGGTAGTCGTTACCCTTTATTTTTGCACCGAGGGCGGCGCTTTTTACATAAGGCATTTCTGATATAACTATCTGAATAGGTGCGTCGGCAGCAAACTTATTCATTCCCATACCCATAGTGGCTTTCGCCACCTGCTTTGCTATTTCTCCCTTACAGACGGTGAGCATATATGGCTGGCCGTTGCAGGCAGAAGGTGCAAGACGTGCTGACGCGAGTATTGCAGAAAGTTTTTCATCTTCTACACCCCTTGTCGCATCATAATTACGGCAAGACTGCCTTATATTTGCAATTTCAGAAAAGTTCATAACCACACCTCATTCGTTTTATAATTATATTATATAATAAAACCGCCGCTTTTGTAAAGCGGCGGCAGATGTTATGAGAATTTTTTATTCATTTTTTTGCTCACAACTTTTACCGAAATATAAACCGTTATCCATACCGCAAAATATACAGCAACGAATATAGCCGCAAATATTACGAGCACCATCGGTTCAAAGGGTATCCAACTATTTAGTATGTAACATACTGAATATGCCGCAAATAGGGTCACAAAATGGATAAGGAGTGACTTTGCGATCGGCCAATGTTCTATCTGATTAAAGACAGACGCTCCCGCCTGCACAAAGGCAAGCAGATAAATTGAAACTATTGCAAGGCACACCTGGCTGCCGCCGAGCGAAAAATCAGTAATACTGCGCTCCAGAATGGCGTAAATTATACCCATAATAATCGGACCGAAGCCACCGAACATAAGTCCGCGATGTAAAAATGTTTTTAAGTATTTGTTCATATTATATTCCTAACCTTTCTTTAACTGTTTTAATATTTCTTCTTGAAACATAATCGGTATATCCGTTTTTAAAAGTCACTGTAAGCGAGCCTGAGAATGCTGCGCCGAAGCTTTCAATCTTATTTATATCTCCAATGCAGGACTGATTGAGTTTTATGAAGTTATCCGGAAGCTGCTCTTCAAGTTTGTACAGACGCTGTTTGATATGGAACCTATCTCTTTCGGTATAGGCGTATATCTTATTATTTTCAACCGTAAAACAATATATTCCGGATAATTCAAGCTTTACGACCTCTCCGTCCTTATATCCTAAAAACTCGGTATTATTTTCAACGACAAGCTTTTCAATAGATGTCACTATGGCATTTTTCTCGTGGGCGTAAACTATAACCTCCTCTTCTCTTTCTTTATCGATAAAGATATTTATTTTCATTTGAGGTTCCCTCCTTGCAAATTCACTCTATCACAACAGTTTGATTTTTGTCAACCGTCCCAAAGCGTTCGGTCGGTATCGAAAAGTATGCGGTAAAAAAAGACCAACCACAAAGGATTGGTCTAAAAAATTACTTTCTCACATTTAGTATATCGTCGTACTTTTTAAAGCTTTCATAAACTGCAGAATAGTCATCACCCGTAGGCATATATTCCTTATCGGTCGCGATATTGCGGCAAGCCTCTTCCACAGAGGTAAACGCTCCTCCACCGACTCCCGCAAATATTGCCGAGCCGAGGCAAGCCGTTTCCTTATTTTTAAGGGTAACTAGTTTCTTTCCCGTAAGGTTGGTCTTCATAGAACACCAGAGAGGACTCTTTGCGCCGCCACCCATTATGCGTATTTCTTCTACAGGAACGCCGAGATAGTCAAGATTGCTCTTAAGCATACAGGCTACCGACTCCATTATAGCTCTTGCAAAATGGGCCGGTGTATGCTCGGGGGTAAGTCCCGTAAAGGAACCTCTGGCATCGGGGTTATATTTCGGCATCGTAGAGCCGCAAAGATATGGCAGGAAGGTCACTCCGTCGCTGCCGACGGGGATTTTCTTCGCCATCTCGTCTATATCCTTAAAGTTTTTATCACTCATAAATGCCTTTTGGAACCACTTAAGAGCCATTCCCGCGGTAGCGCTCCAGGAAAGAAGAGCGTATCCGCCGTTAAAGTTATAATGACAGGGCACGAAGCTGTCCTCGTCATATTCAGGCATCTTTTCGGTAGGCATAAATATCGCCATTGTAGTACCCGTCATTTCACTGATGATACCTTCTTTGATAACACCTGCTCCGACTGCGCCTGCCACCTGATCCATAGCAGAGGTCACGACCTTTATGCCCTCATACTCGCCAACGGCAACACCGCTGTCAAGAAGCTCGGGCAGCATCTCGCGACCGACACCGATAAATGAGAGGATTTCGTCCCACCAATCGCCGCCTTTAATATCAAAATAAAGACTTGAGGACTGAAGAGTCTTTTCGGTAACAAACTTACCCGTCAGCTTATAAAGCAGATAGTCTTCAAGCAAAAAGACCTTTTTGGTCTTCGCCCAGACCTCGGGCTCATTATTTTTTACCCAGAGCAGCTTGCAAGCGGGCCAGGTAGCCGTAATCTCAGGCTGACCCGTTATCTCGTAGACCTTCTGTCTGCCGAACTGCTTCTCAATAAGCTCTGCCTCTGCGGTAGCACGGTTATCGAGCCAGACAATGGCATCACGAACAGGCTCTCCATTTTCGTCAGTGAGTATAAGGGTTTCGCACTGGGTATCGATAGCAAGGGCGTCTACCTTTGCTTTTTCTTTTGAGCTTTCTATTGCATTTTTAAGAAGCTCCCAATACTTTTCTGCTTCAACCACTACCCTATCAGCTGATGTCTTGAGAGTATAGTCCTGAAGAGAATCGGCAAGCTCGTTAAATTTTTCATCAAACATTACCGATTTGACCGAGGTTGTACCGAAATCTATTCCTAGTAAGTTCATATTAGCACCTTTTCGCCTTTATTTTTACAAAACTGTTTGTTTTAAAGTATTATATCAATAAAATAGGTGTTTATCAAGTCTTATAAAGTAAAAAACAGGCAAAAGCCTGTTTTTTAGTTCATATATGGGTTGTTTTCTTTTTCATACCCTATCGTTGTTTCGGGTCCGTGGCCCGACAGTACGGTTATATCGAGAGGCAGTTCTGACAGTTTACGAAGAGAACAAAGCAGACTATTATAATCCCCTGTCGGAAGATCGGTTCTGCCGATACTCACACGAAAAAGGGTATCTCCGCTGAAAAGTACATTGTTACAAAGATAACAGACCGAGCCTACTGTATGCCCCGATGTTGATATCACCTTTAAGGTATCCTCACCGAGCTCTATAATATCGCCGTCGCAGACCGTCTTATCAGGAATTATGGATATCCTTTCAGGCGTCCATATTCGCGAAAGATTTATTCTATTATCAATGAGCCCCTCAGCTTCGTCCTCACCAATCAGTACGGGACAGTCCCAAATCTGCTTTACCGCTTCCACGCCGCCTATATGGTCAAAATGGCAGTGGGTAAGAATTATCAGCTTGTTCGGTTTGTCCTGCTGCTCCTCTGCGAACTCTAAAAGCTCAGGTGTGATCTCACCGGGGTCGATGACAGCGGCTGAGCTTTCATTTTCGAGAAGATAGCAGTTAGTGCCGTAATTCGGAGTTGTTAATATCTTAATATCCATATCAGTAGAAGGTAGCTATCTGCTCTTCGAGAGCAGAGGTGCGGCTGACCGAAAGGGCAGAAAGAACGGGTCCTTTTGACCTGTAGAGCTTATGGTTACCTACAGAAAACTTAACCGTAACTATTACCCAATCGTTGGTGTTAAGGGTTTTACTGCCCGACCAATCGCAGGCAATTCCGCAGTACTGAACATCATCTGCACAACAGGTCATGACGTGTCTGCCTACGACAAAGGTATTATCAGGAATCTTGCCGTCGCGGGCTACGATACCCTTGAAACGGAGCGTCTTTCCGATATATTTATTCATATCGTTCATCATATCCTGAAACCAAAGCGCGTAATCCTTATCGGCAATCTCGATAACATCAGCATTTATATCAAACGGAAGCGGATCAACAATGTCATCGTACTTCACATAACCGCTCTTGTACTCGTAGGCTATATCAGCTCTGCGGCTAACTGCACGGACAAGCTTATGAAAGGGCATAAAATCCGTGTTTTCATCAAGTCGGTTGAACACAATAAGCTCTGCAGTCTGGAACTTGTCGAAAACAAGATTTCTCATATTCGCATTGTAGGTCATTATCGTATTGGAATCGACAAAGCAGAATTCTTGATTTAAAACAAAATTCTGAGGTAATGCGGCATAAAGCTCCTGTAACAGCCACATTCCGTTATACTCTATAATGACCCTTTCTGCTCTATGCTTTTGAGTTAGAGCAAGCATTCTTTCAGAGGTAAGTTCGCTTTTATCTTCGATAATCTCAATGAAAACATTTTTACCGGGATAACTCGAAATGTCGTACTCTTCTATTCCTTCTTCGCAAAGCAGAAGCAGGGTGCGTTCGCCTGCGTTAAAACGCTCGTCGCCTAAGGTTTCATTTATAAATTTTGTCTTTCCCGACTCCAAAAAGCCTGTGAAAAGATAAACAGGTATATCTCTCATTTATATCACCTATAATCCAAACAGCTCTGCAACTGCGGCTTCGTTCAGCTTTGAGCCGATGACGCAAAGTCTGCCTGTAACATCGGCAGAACCGCTTCTTACATCAGGCTCACCGGGCACATAGTCAAAATGTATCCAACTACCGTCCTCGGCTTCTACGATACCTTTAGCGCGAAGCACGATACCGTATTTTTCTTCATCGGCAAGTGCGGACAGCGCCGACTTTATACCTTCTGTGGTAAATTTCTTTGTTGTTTCGCGACCGAATGAAGTAAATACCTCATCTGCGTGGTGATGATGGTGTTCGTGGTCGTGATGATGGTGACATCCACATTCACAATCTTCACCGTGGTCGTGGTGATGATGGTGCTCGTGGTGTTCATCGTGATGGTGATGCTCGTGACATTCTTCGTGGTGGTGATGATGGTGACAGTCGCACTCTTCATCGTGGTCGTGGTGATGATGGTGCTCGTGGTGTTCATCGTGATGGTGATGTCCGCAAATGGGACACTCATCTTCGTGGTGAAGATGTGCTAGCGCCGCTTCAAGAGTGTTTTTTCTTTCAATCGCCTCTAAAAGCTGTTGACCTGTCAGCTTATCCCAATCGGTAGTCACAATAACTGCTTTTTCATTGTGCTCACGGAGCATTTCAACACACTTTTCAATTTTGTCGCTTGTAGCAATACCAGTATGGCTTAAAATAATAGTTGCAGCGTGCTCGACCTGATTTATAAAGAACTCACCAAAGTTCTTCATATACATTTTACACTTATTTGCATCAACAACGGTGGTAAAACCGTTGAGTACGGCGTGCTCAAGTTTTGCATCCTCAACCGCCAAAATAACGTCCGAAAGCTTGCCGACACCTGACGGCTCGATAATAATTCTTTCAGGGTTAAAATCAGCAATTACTTTTTTTAAAGCCTCACTAAAATCACCTACAAGGCTACAGCAGATGCAACCCGAATTCATTTCGTTTATCTCAACCCCTGCTTCCTTTAAAAAGCCGCCGTCAATACCTATCTCACCAAACTCGTTTTCAATAAGAACTACCTTTTCGCCCTTATAGGCTTCTTCAATAAGCTTCTTTATAAGAGTAGTTTTACCTGCTCCTAAAAAGCCTGAGAAAATATCTATCTTTGTCATTTTAATTACTCCTTTGTATTTATAGCCTCCAACCTGTAAATCGGCTGTCCTAAATCCAAAAATCTTTGTTCGTATTCGGTTACGATATTACCCTCAAAATCGCTCGCGTGAAGGTCGAGTGATATATTTTTAAGTCTGTATCCAACCTCGGTAAAATTCTCAATTGAGAACTCAAAGAAGTGCATATTATCGGTTTTTTGGTGAATTTCCGCGCCTTTTTTAAGGATAGATTTATATATCTCCAAAAAGCCTACTGCCGTGAGCCTGTGCTTTGCGTAACGCACCTTTGGAAACGGGCAAGAAAAATTTAGATAAATTCTCTCAACCGAATCATCTTTTATATATTTACGTAAAAACTCTGCACCCGTTATCATAAAGCGGACATTGGAGAGTCCGTTGGCTTTTATCTTCTCTGCAGCAAGTACCGCAACATCATCGCAGACCTCTATCGCAATATAGTTAATGTCGGGATTTCTTTTAGCAATCTCTGCAATAAACTGACCCTTTCCGCAACCTATTTCAAGATGCAAGGGGTTGGTATTACCGAATATTTTTTCAATATCGTAATAACAGGGCTTGTCCGCCGCGCGCCTTATGTCGGGATCGTGCGGTTCTATGGGTAACAGAAACTCTGCGATAGCATCCAGTCTTTCGGTGAGATGCTTTTTCTTTCTCATTCTCATATATGTAGCTCTTTTCTATTTTGTTCCTGTTGAGCCGAAGCCACCGCTTCCTCTCGCTGTATCGTCAAGCTCATCGGCTTCTGTAAAATTTACTGTAAGATAAGGTGTTATTACTATCTGCGCCACCCTCTCACCTGCCGCAATAGTCTGCAGATGCGGCGAATGGTTAAAGATAGAAACCATTATCTCTCCTCGATAGTCTGAATCAATAACGCCGACCTTATTTGCAGGTGCCAGACCTCTCTTTGTTGCAATACCGCTTCGGGCATAAATCAGACCGACATAGCCCTCGGGAATTTGCATAGCGAGTCCCGTATGAACAAGTTTTGTCTCTCCCGGGAGAATGGTCGTCTCCTCTTCTGCCGAATAGAGATCCGCTCCTGCTGCGTGACTCGAGCCGTAGGACGGTATTGTAGCCTTGTCGCTGAGTTTTTTTATTTTTAAATCTATCATTATTAAAAAACTCCTTCAAGATATTAATTTGTTGACTATTGTTTTTCAAAGAACGGAACGACACACAGGTCATTCCCTGCAGACTACTGATAATTGTACCACAATTATACTCCGCTGTCAAAGCCTTCTCCGTTAATATCCGACACATTTGCGATAAAAAAGAAGGCAGAACGGTCAGTATCGAATATCATTCGGCGGATATTCTTTATTTCACCCAGTCTTGCAGCACAGACAAGGATTGTTTTTTCGTTGCCTGTATACCCGCCCTCGGCCCTTACCACCGTAACGCCGCGTTTTGCCTCAGACAAAATAAGATCTTTTATCTCTTTTCCTTTATCGGTAACTATAAAAAATATTCTGCCGTGATCCTTGCCGTATAACAGCATATCTACCATATGCGAGGAAATGAACACTGCAATGACCGAGTAAAGTGCAGTTTCAATATTTGAATAAACTATAGCCGCCGATAGTATTACTGCCGAATCTATTGCGAGAAACAGTCTGCCTACGGGTATTTTTTTATATCTTTTATTAATCAGTTTTACTGCAATATCGACACCGCCTGTGGTAGAGCCTCGAGCCATCACAAGACCAAGACCTACGCCGAGCAATATGCCTCCGAATACCGAGGATATAACCATATCAAGCGAAAAAGGAATATATATTGATTCGAAAAGATCAAGATACAATGAAGTCAGAAAAACCGAAACCGCGGTCTTGATAATAAATCCGCCGCCGAAATTCCGAAACCCTAATAATATAAGCGGAATATTAAGCACAAGCACCGAAGCGCCCGTAGGAAGCCCCAATGTATCGTGCAATATTACTGCAACTCCCGTAAGTCCACCAGGAGATACTTTTGCAGGTTCAAGCAGAAAGCAGACCGCGGCAGAATAGACAGCCGTACCGAGCGCTATAACAACATAATCGAAAAAGAGTTCCCTGAATTTTATTTTCAATATTATCACCATTTATTTACGTTTACTTATATTATGCCCGAAAAAAGCGGTGTTTACATCATGCAAACACCGCTGTCCATATAATATTAAAAATTTCTTCAGCTCTTTTATTCTCGCCCGACAGATGAAGATATCCGAAAAGGGTCTCAAGTCCTGTTGCGATATGATAATCGCGCACACTCGAATTTTTTGGAATCGAATGAACATGAGCATTCCTTCCGCGTTTAAAAACCGACATCTCTTTCTCAGTAAGCATTTCTTCAATAGTTTCAAAACCTTTTGCCTGAGCAGAGGCTTTTACAATCTTTACCGACTCAGTATGAAGCTCGCCCGAAGGACGGTTAACCTCGGCAAGTCGGGTGCGTACAAGCAGTCCGAAATAAGCATCACCTACAAAAGCAAGTGTTCCCGGACTTAAAGAATTTACTTCCATACCGTCACCTTAATTAACATAATCAAACTCGATATCGTAAACAACTACGGTATCGCCTTCCTGAACTCCGGCACTCACAAGGGCTTTAATAATGCCCGTCTGACGAAGAACACGCTCAAAATACTGAAGCGATTCATAATCCTCAGGATCTACCGTTTCAAGTATTTTAAGAAGCCACGGCGCATCCTCGACGAAATATACTCCATCCTCAGCGCGAACGGTAAAGGTTCTTTTATCACTTTTAACCGTAAAGTCCTCTATTGGCATTGGCTCTGGGTCAAACACTCTTATATCAGGTAGCTTTGCGAGCTCTGCCGCAACGAAGTTTATAAGCTCATCGGTTCCCTCTTTAATAGGAGCCATTATGGGAAAGAATTTGTATCCGAGGTTTTCAAAATACTTTCGGAGTTCCTCGATTTTTTCTTCCTCTGCCATATCGCACTTATTACCGACAATTATCTGCGGTCTGTCTTTTAGTTCTTCACTGAAAACAGCAAGTTCTCGGTTTATGGCATTGAAATCTTCAATGGGGTCTCTGCCTTCACTTCCCGAAACGTCAATAACGTGAAGAAGCAGTCTGCAACGTTCAACGTGACGTAAAAACTCGTGACCGAGACCCACACCTTCGCCTGCTCCCTCGATGAGACCCGGAATATCTGCCATAACAAAGGACGAGCCTTCGCCCATACGGACAACGCCGAGTACGGGTGTGAGGGTTGTAAAATGATAGTTTGCGATTTTCGGCTTTGCTTCGCTGACTACAGAAACTAAGGTTGATTTTCCAACATTTGGGAAGCCTATAAGTCCCACGTCTGCAAGGAGTTTGAGCTCTAAAACGGCATCAAAAGCTTCGCCGGGGTTACCGTTCTTTGCAAAGCGAGGTACCTGACGGGTTGAGGTACCGAAATGCATATTACCCCAACCGCCCTTACCGCCCTTTGCGATAACTACAGGCTCATCAGTGGATACATCGGCAATAAGCCTTCCTGTTTCAGCATCACGCACAAGGGTGCCTCTCGGCACCGAGATGACGAGATTCGGCGCGCTTTTACCGGTACAGCGACAGGCTCCGCCGTTTGCGCCGTTTTCTGCTGCGTACTTTCTTTTGTATCTGAAATCAGCAAGGGTCGAAAGGTTATTATCAACCTTAAAGATAATATCTCCGCCGCGACCGCCGTCGCCGCCATCAGGACCGCCTGCTGCAACATATTTTTCTCTGTGGAAGGAAACAGCACCGTTTCCGCCGTCGCCTGCTTTTAAATGAATTTTTGCTATATCTACGAACACGAAAAAATGTCCTCCGCTAAAAAGAATTAAAGCCTAGCAAAAATGCCAGGCTTTCGAATAAACAAACTTACTGCTCTACAGCGTAGATGCTGACCTGCTTGCGGTCACGGCCAACGCGCTCGAACTTAACCTTTCCGTCGATAAGTGCGAAAAGTGTATCATCGGAGCCCTTTCCTACATTGTTGCCCGGATGAATATGAGTTCCTCTCTGGCGAACGAGAATGTTGCCTGCGAGAACGAACTGTCCGTCAGCGCGCTTTACGCCAAGACGCTTTGCCTCACTGTCACGGCCGTTCTTAGTAGAACCCATTCCCTTCTTGTGAGCGAATAACTGAATGTTAATCTTTAACATGATTGCACCTCCAAGTAAACTTTAATGCAGTCCTTATACTGCTCTTCTAACTGCTGAATATGAAGTCTAAAGCCTTCAAGCAAAACGAGCGATTTTTCTGACGGGTTTTTGACCTTGAATATCATTTCACCGTCATCTACCGAAACATCTGCACTATCACAGATAACATCGGTTATGGTATTGACCGTCATATACGCTGCGGAGGAAACCGAAGCGCAGACAAGTCTTCCCTGCTCGTCATTCTCGTCAGCAGTACAATGTCCCGTTATAGCAAACCCTAGGGACGAAAATCTGACAACAGTCATAATTATACGATCTCTGTGATCTGTACCTTAGTGTAGGGCTGTCTGTGACCCATCTTACGAGAGCTACCCTTCTTGGGCTTATAGGTGAAGACAGTGATCTTCTTACCCTTACCGTTCTTAACAACGGTTCCCTTAACAGCGGCATCCTTTACATAGGGTTTGCCGAGCTTAAGAGCGGCGGTCTTCTTGACAGCGATAACCTTGTCAAAAACAACCTCAGCATTTTCCTCAGCATCGAGCTTCTCAACATAGATGAAGTCGCCTTCCTCTACGCGATACTGCTTTCCGCCTGTCTCGATAATTGCGTACATTATTCTGGCACCTGCCTTAATTCAAGTCTCGCTACAGTGAGGCGTGAGCGTTTAAAAACGCGCAACTTTAAAAAGCCCCCAATAAGCGGCTCTAACATTTTATCACTTTAAAATGTTTTTGTCAAGCATTAATTTATTTGATGTCTATTCTTTCCCCAAAATCAACAAAGCTGTCCTCGCGGGTGAATAATGTTCCCGTTTCAAACTCGTTGTAGGCTTCGTAAAGCTCCTTTGGAACCTCGTATTCGACAGTTTTCCCAGCATCTGTCAAAAAGGTAAAATAAAAAGAAACTTTATTTTCGGGATGTTTAGCGCTTCTGCGATAGGTTATATCCACCCGTTTTTTCATTATACGGGCGCCGATTTCGTTTACGGGCAGCTCGGCAAAATCCTCTTCTTCCCACTTCTTGTAAATTTCCAGCTTTCTTTTATGGGAGCTGTAAAAAGTATATCCTACAAAAAAGAATATACCGGCTACACACAGTAAAATAAAAGAAAGCATAATTCCTGTTGACACCGATATATCCATAAAATATTCTCCTAATCCCGCGAGTGGTCTTTTTCGCCTACGATATTGTCCTCGCTTTTTGTCTCGACCTCAAGTTCGGGACTTCTCTTAAAGAGAAGCCGTAAACGTACAAGTCTGCTAACTTCGGCTACCAGATGATGCTGTTCACCGCATACAGGACATATACTTCGGTAATAATCACACTTAAAATGCTTTGGACGAAGCTTGATATTAAAAAGTTTTTTATAACACTTTCTGCAAATTCCGTTTCTAACCAGGGCTTTCATAACACACCTCATTATTTATTTAGGGGAATGCGAAATAACCTAGGGCTCTAAATATATCTAGTATACTATATATCAAGCAAACAGTCAAGCAAAGCCTATTAAACCAAAAAATCCCATCCGCAACACATGTTACGGATGGGAAATATGAATATTATTCTGCGGCTTCTTCTGTTATAACAGACTCGTCTACAGTAACAGATTCCTCGCTGGCGGTAGCTACAACTGCGTCCTCAGCAGAAGTCTCAACCTCTTCCTCTTTTACTTCGGGCTCTAAAAGCTCTCTGATAGAAAGGCTTACTCTCTTCTTATCGGTGTCAACAGCGGTGATCTTAACCTCTACTTCCTGGCCTACAGAAAGCTCATCGGAAGGCTTTGCAACGCGCTTGTTAGCTATCTGGGAAATGTGGATAAGTCCATCAATTCCGGGGATAACTCTTGCGAATGCGCCGTATGTAGTCATACTAACAATAGTGACCTTTACGGTATCACCTACATTGTAGTTATTCTGGAAAATAGTCCAAGGGTTGTCCTCTGCCTTCTTATAGCCGAGGGAGATCTTTCTCTTCTCCTTGTCTACATCCTTGACATAAACCTCAACGGTATCACCGACTAAAACTACCTCTGACGGATTCTTGATTCTCTGCCAAGAAAGCTCAGATACGTGAATCATACCGTCTGCTCCGCCAAGATCTACGAATGCGCCGTAGCTGGTGAGAGACTTCACAACACCTGTGAACTTATCGCCTACAGCGATCTCCTCCCAGAATTTTGCGCTTTCTGCCTTTCTCTGCTCGCGGAGTACAGAGCGGATAGAGCCGACAGCTCTTCTTCTGCGTCCGATCTCAATAATTCTGAAGGAAACCTCCTTACCCTTGAGATCGTCAAGAGATTCCTCTCTTGAAAGTGTTGCCTGAGATGCGGGGATGAAGACCTTGATTCCGTTAGTGATAGCGATAACTCCGCCCTTGATTACCTCGGATACATATCCTGTGAGGATTTCTCTGGAGTCTTTAGCACTAACGATTTTATCCCAACCGGCAATAGCTTCGAAGCGGCGCTTTGAAAGCATAGCGGTTCCTTCCTGGTCGTTTGTACGCATAATGATGAGATCGAGCACATCTCCAACCTTTACTTCCTCCATCATATTTGCGTTGCGATCAAACGAATATTCCTCAGCGCTTACATAGCCTGCAAGTCCTCTTCCGATATCTACCTGAATCTCAGATTCGCTGACTGCAAGAACTACGCCCTGAACCTTTTGGTCAGAGTTAAGACTGTTGATGGACGCCTCAAATGCTTCTTCGTCTGTCATTTCTTCAAAACTTTTTTGAACAGGTTCTGTGACTTCGGTCTGTTCTTCAACCGGCTGTAAAATTTCCGACATGGTTTTAATAACCTCCTTAATAATTGCCGCAGGGGTCGATGCTCCTGCAACTACACCGACATTGGCTGCACCCTCAAACCACTCAGCTTCAAGCTCGTTTGCAGTTTCTATCTGATAGGTCTTCCGGCAGTGATCCCGACAAACGTCATAAAGCTTTCCTGTGTTTGATGAGTACCGTCCGCCGACCACTAGCATAACATCGTTTTCCTTTGAAAGCGTAGCCGCTTCGGACTGCCTTTTTGATGTAGCATTACATATTGTATCAAAAACAATTGCATTTGTACACACTTTTTTTAAAATTTTTTCGCAGTTTTTCCAAATTTCTCTATTAAATGTGGTCTGAGACACCACGCAAAGCTCTTTTTGGGAAAGCTCGGGGTGTTTTTCAAGCAAATCTATCAATGATTTTTCGTCTGAAAACACATATATGTCACCACTGGCATGACCGACGATACCTATTACCTCGCTATGCTTTGCATCTCCTGCGATGAGTATAGGCTGACCTTTTTCTGACGCCTCAGTCACAAGCTTGTGAATTTTTGTAACAAAGGGACAGGTCGCATCTACGGTTCGGAGTCCAAGCTCTTCGGCTTTGTCGGTAATACTTTTGGGAACGCCGTGAGAACGTATAACGAGAGTTTCTCCACTTTCGCACTCCTCGACACTTTCAACCACTCGGACACCCTTTTCCTCAAGCTCACGGACTAACTGCGGATTGTGGATTATAGGACCCAGCGTACAGACATTTTTTCCCTCTTCGAGTAGCTCATAAACAGTATTTACCGCACGGTTTACACCAAAGCAAAAGCCTGCTGTTTCGGCAAGTTTAATATTCATGCTTCATCTCCCAAAGTTTCGTTATCTCCTCTGTCACACGGTTTGCGATATTCTTTAAATTTGCTCGATCGGTCACATTTTCATCTATAAGCTCAGAGTATGGCATGATTTCACCGCAACGCACAGTAGTTTTTTTGAAGATACTGAACTTTCCGTCACGGTAGATGGAAACAGGCAGAATATCAGCCTTTGTGTGCATGGCAATATAGGCAATGCCTGACTTCGCCTTTCGGGGGGCACCTGTTTTATGGCGGGTACCCTCAGGGAATATTCCGAGAATATGCCCACGTTTTATGATGCTTTCGGCATGTTCGATAGCAGACACATCTCCGCTTCCTCGGTCAACGGCAAAGGCACCCGCACCCTGGGCGATGTTTTTAATTATCGGAACCTTGAATATTTCGGCCTTTGCCATATAGTATATCTGTCTTTTCATTTTGACCGATATGAAACAAGGGTCGCTCATTGAGGTGTGGTTTGCGCAAAGAATATATCCGCCTTTTTGAGCCATCTCCTCAAAGCCTACGAACTTTACGGGCAGCATCCATTTGAATATTGGATATATTACCCCTCTGACTAATCTGTAAACAGGCTTCATTACTTCGCCGTTCCTTCCCTGACAATTTTCAAAAGCAGTTCGAGCGAGCCATCGAGATCAAGCTTTGTAGTATCCGCAAGCACAGCGTCCTCCGCCTGCTTTAATGGAGCTATAGCTCTGTGAGAGTCATTATAGTCTCTCTGCTTCATATCGGCTAGCACCTCATCAAAGGTCACCTTTTCGCCCTTCTCTGCAAGTTCTAAAAGACGGCGCTTTGCCCTTTCTTCAACATCTGCTGTCAGAAATATCTTAACATCAGCTGAGGGCAAAACGACCGTACCGATATCTCTTCCATCCATAACGACATTATTATTTTTCGCAAGGCTTCTCTGCATATCAAGAAGATAAGCTCTGACTTCGGGTTTCGCCGAAACCGCGGACGCCATCATAGAAGCCTCGGGCGTACGGATAAGGTCAGACACATCGGTGTCATCAAGGAATACTCTCTGTTCACCGTTTATAAATCTGATATCAACTACTGTCGTTTTAAGAACTTCGCCGATATCTCCCTGAAGAGTTGTATCAAAACCGAGACGCGAAAATTTCAGTCCAACGGCTCTGTAAAGAGCGCCCGTATCGACATATATGTAGCCGAGATTTGATGCAAGTTTACGTGACAGCGAGCTTTTTCCTGCGCCTGCAGGACCGTCAATAGCAATGTTAATCATAATCTCTCTCCTCTGATATCGAAATACCGGCTAAATATCCGGTAGAAAATGCAATTTGCAGATTAAATCCGCCAGTCAAAGCATCGAGGTTCATTATCTCTCCTGCAAAATACAGTCCCTCAACAAGCTTTGACTGCATCGTAGCAGAATCAATCTCGCGAAGATTTATGCCGCCCGCGGTGATTATCCCCTCTTCAATAGGTCGAAGTCGCAACACGGTCATTTTAAGGTTTTTAATTTCCTCAACCAGACGCGCTCTTTCGACTTTTGTAATACTGTTGACCTTTTTTCTTGGGTCAATTTCCGAATTTGCCACAATAACATTTATAAGCCGCTTTGGCAACAGTGCGTCAAGCGAATTTATAAAATCGCGATTGGGTTCTTCTGCAAAATCACGCAAAAGCCTTTTATCAAGAGCATCTCTGTCAAGTGCGGGTTTTAAATCTATCACCGCCTTATAGCCTTCCGTATCACATTCATCCATATAGGAGGATGCGCTCAGTACAAGCGGTCCCGTTATACCGAAATCGGTAAACATCATTTCACCGAGGTCGGAATAAATAGGCTTTTTTACACCCTCTTTATATACAGTGAGGGTGACATTTTTAAGAGACAGTCCGCAAAGGCGGGTGCAAAAGTTTTCTCTTATCATTATCGGCACCAGCGCGGGACGAAGCGCAGTCACGGTATGTCCGAGCTTCTCTGCCATTTTATAGCCGTCTCCGTCCGAGCCTGTGACGGGATAGGTCTTGCCACCGGTTGCAAGAATCACTTTATCAAAATCCTTCTTTTTTCCGTTTTCGGTGACTAATCCGCACACCTTGCCGTTTTCGGTCAGTATATCGGCTATACGCTCGTTCTCTATTTTTGCGCCTGCCTTTCTTGCCGCCGAAACCAAGGCATCTACTATGTCGACCGCCTTATCCGAAACAGGGAAAACACGGCTTCCGCGCTCTGTTTTGAGTGGCACTCTTCTTTCTTCAAAAAAGTTCATTGTATCCTCAGATGAAAAGGCATTGTAAGCCGAATACAAAAACTTTTTCCCGCTTATGACATTATTTAAAAATGTATCCCTGTCACAGTTATTGGTAACGTTACATCTGCCCTTGCCCGTTATCATAATCTTTCGGGCGGGACGGGTATTTTTTTCAAACACTGTAACATCATTACCGTTTGTTGCCGCGGCATATGCCGCCATCAGTCCTGCGGCACCGCCACCGATAACCGCAACCTTTAAACCCATATTTCTCTCCTATTTTTTATTAAATATCCTCGAAATTGATCTGTGAAATCTTGCAAGATATACTCCTGCCACTCTCGAAACGGCAAGGTCGTATATTGGGAATATAATATTTGCAGCAGCTAAAAGTATTAGCCTTGTATACTTTCCAAACTCACTCATATTACCGATATCTACACCCAAAACAGTCGCAAATACTCCGTACGAAAGTATGAGAGCGATATTTAATACCGCAAATTTAAGTATATATTCAAGTACCCTGTTGCACTTATTTTCAAGCACCGCTTTAAGTATCGGATAATAACCGAAAAAGGCAATATACAAAAGCTTTGCCTCGCTGTCACCGGGAAGTATAGCTATGAGTATTGATGACACAGTATATGCTGCTATTCCCCACTTGTTATCCACTTCAATTACCGCAACCATGATAAACAACCCTGCAACGGCAGGTATAGCGTAGGTCAAGTACGGAAACAGTGAAGTCAGCATAAAGGCTGTGCTAAGTGCCGACATCATAGCGCAAAGTGTGATTTTTCCTGTTTTTTTCATATTATCTGCAGCCGCAACAAGGTATCAGGTTACCGCCAAGACATTCACAACAGCAATCAGCGCAGATAAGTCCCTGACAAACATCGAGGCTCGAACAAGAGCCGCCCATATTGCCGCCGCTTCTGTACGGTCCGTTAAAACCGCCTGCACCTTGCCTTTGCATATTAGCGAGCGCCTGACGGTACTCGGGGTTGTTGGGATCGAGACGGACAGCAGTAGAAAAGCTTGAATATGCGTCGTTGAACCAACCGCGTTTATAAAGCACAGAGCCGTTTAAGAAATACCACTCGGCATCTCTTTTATCGAAAGGCACACCGTCAAGGAGCACCTGTGCGTCATCAAGACGGTTTTGCATAATAAGCTCGCGTATATCGGCAAACTTCGAATTGGGGTTTGAATAGCTTGTGCCCTTAGACTTATTTCCCTTACGGGTATTCATTATAGCGTCATATGCCTCATTTATCTCCTTCATCTTCTCGCCTGCAAGGTCGGCAAGCGGGTTGTCCGCATAGCTGTCGGGATGATATTTACGAGCAAGCGCTCTGTAGGCGTTTTTTATCTCCTCATCGGTCGCATTTCTCGATACGCCAAGTATCTCATAGGGGTCTTTCATATTTTTAACTCCTTTTTTAATGTATCTTCTAATCCAAGATAAATAATATTATCTAAAATGTTCTTAAACTTTTTGATATCCAGAAGTTCAAGCGCCTTCGCAGCCTCTGAAGCGGATATATATAGCTGTGGCACTATTATATTTTTTCTATAATTCTTATCCTCGACATATGCTTTGAGCGGATTGTAGTTTCCGTTTTTTATATCATCCTCAAGGTCGCAGGCGGCGTCTAAAAGATAGATATATCTGCCCATACAATAGCCCATTCGGGAAAGTGCACGCTTTTGCATACCGTCGTCTGAGCAAAGCTCAAACACAGCCGCCAAAGCTTTGGCAGTGGGATCTGCCGCAGCATCTGCGCTTTGGCAACACTCTCGCTCAAGCTTCTTTTGTCCCTCGATGTATTCTGCAAATATCATTTCAATCTCGGGATATTGCTTAGCGGCTTTTTTATGAGCCTTTGAATATATCCCCTTTACGAGTCGGTAGCCAAGCCGCTTTATGCCCTTTTCATCGTCGATATTATCGAGCAGCTTATAATAAAGCATTATCATAGCTGCGGCGGCAGGCATATGAAGCGGAGCTCTATCGTCGAGATAGGTGCATTTTTTAAAGGGGTTGCAGGTGCAGGATCTTCGGTTGGTCGGGCAACCGTCCGACGTGAGGGACATATTAAGAATTCCTAGAAATGCAAAATCATAGCTAAGCGTGAGCCTTGAAAGGGGTCCGTAAGCTTTCCCGAGCTCTTTACAAAGCGAGCAGTAAACCGCCTTATACATCTCGAATTCCTTTATTCTCATTTCAAGCTTACAGGCTCTGATATAACCGAACAAATCCGCACCTCCTCACACTAATATTGTATTGATAGTTTTTCTTTATTGGTTAATAAGTTGTAAATAATTACAAAACCGTTTTCAAAAACTCGCCTGTGTAGGAATCTCTACAATCGGCTATCTGTTCGGGCGTTCCCGTACAGACTACCGTGCCGCCTCTGTCGCCACCCTCTGGACCGAGGTCGATTATATGATCAGCAGTCTTGATAACGTCAAGGTTGTGCTCAATGATGAGAACGGTATTGCCTCCCTCTACAAGTCGGTCAAGCACCTCTAAAAGTCTGTGAACATCAGCAGTGTGAAGTCCCGTAGTCGGCTCGTCAAGAATATAGATAGTCTTTCCCGTACTCTTTTTAGAAAGCTCAGTCGCGAGCTTTACTCTCTGCGCCTCACCGCCAGAAAGTGTTGTTGCAGGCTGTCCAAGTTTAATATAACCGAGACCGACATCAAAAAGGGTCTGAAGCTTTTTATGAATTCTCGGAATGGACGAGAAAAAGTTCATTCCCTCTTCGACCGTCATCTCAAGAACGTCGTAAATGCTTTTATCCTTATATTTAACAGACAAGGTTTCTCGGTTGTAGCGAGTACCGCCGCAGACCTCGCAAGGCACGTAAATATCAGGTAGAAAGTGCATAGCGATTTTAATAATTCCATCACCCTCGCAAGCCTCGCATCGTCCGCCCTTAACGTTAAAGGAAAATCTTCCCGCCGAATATCCCTTAGATTTTGCATCCTTAGTCTGAGCAAATAGCTCCCGTATATCGCCGAAAACACCCGTATAGGTTGCGGGATTGGAACGGGGTGTTCTACCGATAGGTGCCTGACTTATATCTATAACCTTGTCAAGATGCTCCGTGCCATCAATAGTTTTAAACTTGCCGGGTACGGTCTTTGCGCCGTTAAGCTTTGCAGCAAGGTATTTATAGATTATATCGTTGACAAGAGAAGATTTTCCCGAGCCCGAAACGCCCGTCACACAAACGCTTTTGCCGAGAGGTATCTTCACATCTATAGATTTAAGGTTATTCTCTGCGGCGCCCCGAACCGTTAGATACTTGCCGTTACCCTTCCTTCTTTCACTCGGTACGGGTATCTTTTTTCTGCCCGTAAGATAGTCTGAAGTAATCGAGTTCTTGCAATCTTCCAGTTCATCAACAGTTCCGGAAAATACGATATCTCCGCCGTGGATACCCGCGCCGGGGCCGACATCTACAACATAGTCTGCCGAGCGAATTGTATCCTCATCGTGTTCTACAACTATTAGAGTGTTGCCGAGATCGCGAAGCCTTTGCAGCGTCTTTAAAAGCCTCTCATTGTCACGCTGATGAAGTCCGATGCTCGGCTCGTCAAGGATATAGAGCACACCCATAAGGGATGAGCCGATCTGGGTTGCGAGACGGATGCGCTGGCTCTCGCCGCCCGACAGTGTGCCCGAAGAACGGGAAAGTGAGAGATAATCAAGACCGACACTCTTTAAAAAGTTCAGTCGTTCTCTGACTTCCTTTAATATGGGGGCTGCTATCTGCGCCTGTCTTATGTCAAAATCTATTGTATCAACGAATTCAAGTATATCGTTTACACTCATTGAGCAAAACTCGTCGATATTCTTACCGCCTACCGTAACAGCAAGACTTTCGGGCTTAAGTCGAGCACCCTTACAGTCGGGGCAGTCGCACTCGTTCATATAAGCCTCTATCTCATTTCTTGCCCAGTCGGATTTTGTCTCCTTATAGCGTCGCTCAAGGTTGTTTATAACACCCTCAAACTCGCTTACATAGGTGCCGCCTCCCCAATTGGAATCGCGATGGAACTTTAACTTCATTCCACCCGTACCATATAGAACAACATCCTTTGCTTCCTCAGGTATATCCTTAAAGGGAGTATTTATATCAAACTCAAAATGGTCGGCAATACCCTTATAATACATTGCGGCAATGGTGCCCATATCGGGATTATGCCAGGAATTGACCCCCCAGCCCGAAGCTTTTATAGCGCCTTCGAGAAGAGATTTGTTCTCATCGTGGATGATTAGACGCTTATCTATCTTCATAAACATTCCGAGTCCCGCGCAGGTAGGGCAGGCACCGAAGGGAGAGTTAAATGAGAACATTGTCGGGGTCATTTCAGGCAGGCTTATATTATGCTCGTCACAGGCATAATTCTGCGAGAAATAGAGTTCTTTTCCGCCGATAACATCGACGGCGATAACACCGCCCGAAAGGTTTGCGGCAGTTTCGATACTGTCGGTAAGACGGCTCTTTATATCCTCTTTTATAACAAGTCGGTCTACGACGACCTCTATTAAATGCTTTTTATTCTTTTCGAGTTTTATCTCCTCTGAAAGATCATAGATATTTCCGTCTATACGGACTCTCGAAAAGCCTGATTTACGAATCCTTTCAAGCTCCTTAGTGTGCTCACCCTTGCGATTTTTGACAATGGGGGCGAGTATCTGAATTTTGGTGCCATCAGCAAGTTCCATCACTCTGTCGACTATCTGATCGGTTGACTGTTGGTTTATCTCCTTGCCGCAGATGGGACAATGAGGTGTACCTG
>JAZQER010000036.1:0-30353 GCA_045539095.1 Acutalibacteraceae bacterium
ATTGTTGGATTTACACCGCTTCAGGCAGTCGAAAAGTATGAAGCTCAAGACGAAGAAAACACAAATAACATTCTTAATTTTTCCGATGTAAAGGGTCAGGCGGCGGCTAAAAAGGCGCTTGAGATAGCCGCTGCGGGCGGACATAATATACTTCTTCTGGGTAGCCCAGGCTCGGGTAAAAGTATGCTTGCTAAAAGACTTCCCACAATACTTCCCGAAATGACCTTTGAGGAATCTATTGAAACTACAAAAATTTATTCTATAGCAGGGGAACTCGAGCCACAGAGCCCGCTCATATCAAAAAGACCGTTTCGTTCACCCCATCATACCGTATCGTCAAGAGGACTCTCGGGCGGCGGAAGTGTCCCACGTCCGGGTGAAATATCTCTCGCACATAACGGCGTTCTGTTTCTCGACGAGCTGCCGGAATTCGGCAGAGATGTTATGGAAACTCTGCGTCAGCCATTAGAGGACGGCCGGGTCACTATTTCTCGTGTAGCGGGCTCACTTACATATCCAAGTGAATTCACTCTTGTTGCCGCGATGAACCCTTGCCCCTGTGGCTTTTTCGGACATCCAACAAGAAAATGCACATGCACACCAAATGCTGTCTCGAAATATCTGAACAGAATTTCGGGACCGATGCTTGACCGACTCGATCTGCATATAGAGGTGCCGCCAGTTGATTATGAATCGCTGAAATCAACCTCTCTTGAAGAAACGAGCGAGCAGGTGAGAGCGAGGGTCAATCGTGCTCGAGAAATTCAGGTCGAACGCTACAAGGGTACAGGAATCACCTGTAACGCAAGACTTACTCCTGCAATGCTTACAAAGCACTGTGTTATGACCGACGATGCCGAAGCACTTTTGAAAGCGTCTTTTGACCGACTCGGACTGTCGGCCAGAGCATATGACAGAATACTCAAGGTATCTCGCACTATTGCCGACCTTGAGTGCAAGGAAAAAATTGAAGTGTCCCATATCGCTCAGGCTATTCATTTTCGAAGTTTGGACCGAAAGTATTGGGGAGAATAGAAAAGCATAATGAATTGAGCCGTCTTGCTTTACTGAGCAAGACGGCTCTTTAAGTTTGGAATTATCTCTTCTGCTGGAGATCGTAGTGTACGTTGTAAGCTTTTTCTTCATCAGTGAATTTGCGGAGAGTGTTGATAACCTCGCCGTTATTCCACTTTCTGTCGCCTACATCCTCTGTAGTTCCCATAACGGTAACGTTGAGCTGTCTGCGGCGTGCGCGAACATGGTCCCAGTCGATGAAGTAGATGTGAGCGAACTCGCCGCCATCAAGAACACCGTCCTTAATGGTCATGGTTTCGCTTCTGCCGAAGAAACAAGAACGGAGGTGTCCGTCAGTGTTCATGCTGGTGTAGTTACCGGGTTCGTTTACATAGCGGCCGAACTGAGCATGGATCGGGCCGGGGTGACGATAGTCTCCCTCATCGGTATAGTCGGGGATAACACCGCGCATTATGTCGAGAAGGTCGTGCTGAAGATACTCAAGATCGAAGGTGTCGATATCGTGTGAGCACTCCTGAATCATAACCGAGCAGGTGGTGTGGTGAGAAGCAATGCAAACGGTGCCGTTTACAACGCCTGAGGCTTTAACGATCTCCATAATTTCCTTCGAAACATCGTGGAAGGTGGGGATCCAACCTCTTGACTGAAGCTCTAACTCTTTTTGAAAAACTTTGAATTCCATGGTATGTACCTCCAAAAAATAATTTTTATAATGTTGATTTATTTGTTGCGCTCGTCATAAGCACGGCGAACTGCCGAGATCATCTCGTCAACCATAGCGGCTCTGTCGGGAGCCTTAGCAACGCCTGACGAAGAGCCGGTTGCATCTGCGCCTGCGATGATGGTATTATAAACATCTTCGCCGTTTGCGATACCTGCAGCGGTGAGAACGAGGATATCCTCGTTTACATCCTTAACCGACTTTGTTGCAGCTTCAACATACTCGCGACCGACCGAAACACCTGTGCCGATAAGCTCTGAGGGCTCTGCGACAATAATGTCGGGCGAAAGAGTAGCGATGCGGCTTGCGTCTGCCAACGAATCGGCGCATACTATTGAAATCAAACCAACCTCGTCTGCGCGGGCAATTGTTTCCTTCAGTACATCAAACTCAAGCGGCTTTTCGCAGTGGTTAAGCATAACACCGTCTGCGCCTGCTGCAACAAGGGATTCAGGCAATGTGTCCGCAAGTCCGCGTCCGGGATAGATAGGGTCCATATGAGGAGCGAAAACAAATATATTTTTTGTTGCTTCTTTAACTCTTCTAATATCCACTACCGGGGTCGTGAAAATGATGTTTACACCATATTTTTCTGCAGCTTTATCAGCTGCAAGTGCCAGATTCAGAACATCGTCGCCGTAAAGATAGGATTTAGGACCTATTTCAAAAAACGGCGTAGATATCTTTCTCTTGTTAGCCATAAGATATCCTTCTTTCTTTTTATATTGACACAAAAATTATACAGTAAAAAAATGTTATAATCAATACTATTTTTGAAAATTTTACTAATTCATTAAAAAAATACAATAATATTTTAAAATATTGTGAAAAATTTGTCTTGATTTTCGAAAAGAAAAATATTATTATCTAAAAAGAAAAAATATATTTACGGAGGCAGATAAAATGATAAGTGACAATGCTATTAAGGCGGCAAAGGAAGCGTATGATATAGAAGCCGCTTGTATTAATGAAATGAAAAATTATTTTGATGATGAAGCATTTTCGAAAGCGGTAGAGCTTCTTTGCAATGCTGAGCGTATCGGAGCCTCGGGCTGCGGGCATTCGGGAATTATTTGTCAGCATTTCGCGCACCTTATGTGCTGTATCGATCAGCCAGCCAAGTTTATTTCTCCTGCCGAGGCTGTTCACGGCGGAACAGGATACTTGCAGAAGGGCGACGTTATGATCTTTGCATCTCGTGGCGGCGCTACAAAAGAGCTTTTCCCCATAGCAGATATTTGCAAGGCAAAGGGAGTTTCAATAATTACCATCACCGAAAAGACAGAATCTCCGCTCGCACAGATTGCGGATGTTGTTATTAAGCAATATGTCAACCGAGAGACTGATAAGTACAATATGCAGGGAACTACAAGCACAACAGCTCTCTGTATGATATTCCACGCTATTCAGGCTGCAATGGTTGAGCAGACCGACTATCAAGCAGAACAATTTGCTCTTGTTCATCCGGGTGGAGCAGTCGGAGAGCGTTTAAATAAGAAGAGTCTATATTAATATAAACGGAGGACAGATCATTGGCTGAGAGCAAGCTTAAAATAGATATCCGAAGAAATAGGATTCTCGATGAGCTGCGCCGTTCGGGTAAGGTATATGTGTCAGAACTGAGTTCTGCGCTGGGAGTTACCCCTGTTACAGTCAGAAACGATCTTCAGGCACTTGAGCGCGACGGCTATCTGATAAGAATGAACGGCGGTGCTGTTTATTCTAACCGAAATGCAGAAAAACCCGGAATACCCGAAAGTCTTGAAATATTACAGGCTAATCAAAAGGAGGCTATTGCCGCTGCGATTTCGGCTATGATTGAGGACGGAGATACCTTATTTATAAATTCGGGCTCTACAACACACCTTATAGCGGCAGAGCTTAAAAAGCGCAATAATCTTAATATAGTGACAAACTCGCTGGAAGTAGCGACTATGCTCGGAAATGTTTCATCCTTCCGCGTAATACTGCTTGGCGGAGAGGTAAACACAAAATATAAATTTACATATGGCGGCGACGCGCAGGATCAGCTCAGCCGATATCAGGCAGACTGGGCTATTATGGCTATAGACGGTATCGGGATAAAGAACGGAGTTACAACATACCACGCCGAAGAGGCTATAGTAGACCGTATGATGATGAGAGGTGCAAAGCAGGTGCTTATTGCGGCGGACCACACAAAGGTTGGCAGAGCAGGTTTTATGAAGGTTTGTGACTGTACAAAAAATATATGCCTTGTGACCGATAAATGTGAGCTTGCAGCGGAAGAGCTTAAAAATCTTTGCGACTACGGAATAACGGTGATAGAAGCATAAAGCGCTTAAAATCGATATATTATGGTTAATTTTTTGACATTTCAACCAAACAACCTTCATGTTTTTTGGTATTATTGTTGATTTTATGAATTGAAAATCATGCAGCAACAAAGTATCATAATATTAAAGGTAAGCAGAAAGAGAGATACAGATATGAAATTACTTATTGATGATGCAAACATCGACAGAATTAAACAGATTTGCGAGTATTATCCAATTGACGGCGTTACTACAAACCCTTCTATTCTTGCAAAAACAGGAAAAAACCCCTATGAGGTATTAAAGGAGATCCGTGAGTTTATAGGACCCGATGCTGAGCTTCACGCACAGGTTATCTCCCTCAAGGCAGAGGATATGGTAAAAGAGGGACGTCACATCGTTGAGGTGCTTGGCGAAAAGGCAAAGACCTTTATAAAGATACCTACCATCCCTGAGGGACTGAAGGCTATGAGAATTCTTTCCAAGGAAGGTTATAAGATCACCGCTACAGCTATTTATAATCCTCTGCAGGCATATCTTGCCGCCAAGAGCGGAGCTGATTATGCTGCACCCTATATTAACCGAATCGATAATCTTGGAAACAACGGTATCGGCGTTGCAAGAACCATGCAGGACATCTTTGTAACAAGCGGATATAAAACAAGAATTCTCGCCGCAAGCTTTAAGAATTCGCTTCAGGTTCAGGAGCTTTGCGAATCGGGAATCCGCGCTGCAACAGTTTCTCCCGATGTAATCGAAGGTCTTATAAAGCACCCATGTGTTGACTCGGCTGACGTCACCTTCGTCAAAGACTTTGAATCTCTTTGCGGCGAAGGCAAAACAATGCTCAACTGTGATTAAGAAGTAAATAAATAGATCCCACACAAGAATCGCTTGTGTGGGATTGTTACTTTGCTTAAGTGTTGCACTTGATAGTATAACTCACCATTAGTGATATTCTGTGCTTCGCACAGAGTGATATTACGCCTTACGGCATAGTAATATTTTTGCTTGCTCAAAAGTGATATTATATTTGCCACCAAAACTCGCGAAGCGAATATCACTTGGACTTTAGTTCAAATATCACTGCGAAGCAATATCACTCGCCGAGGGCGAATATAACTGAAAAAACTCTTGTTCTTTTTGAACAAGAGTTTTTTCTGGCACCCATAGTAGGAATCGAACCTACAACTAGCCCTTAGGAGATACCGAGGGAAACGATAACGGCATCCCTCGTAATCCCTAAAAATCCCCTGTTGTCAGGGGATTTTTAAGGTTAATGTGTTATCTTGTGTTACGCCGTTACTGTTGATTTTGTAATGTTTTCCGCAGTTTCGTTAGCAAGCAATTAGCACGGACAGCGATTTTAGGGTAATGTTAATAGGCGTATGCTTTGCCGCGGTGTTACCGCTAATACCTTTCTTTAACTTATATGCTTGTTTTTAATAATTAGATTTCTGTTATGCTAGTATCTCTGTAATGATTGGGATGAGAACAAACCATTTTAAGTACATATTCATGTTTTTCATCGTATTTATCTTTACAACTCATATTGGCAAAAAGAACAAACTCGCCTTTCTCGTTCGTAGCAGGTGACTTTGTTTGAATTACGATTTCTTTCTGAGGATTTATTGCTGGTGAACTATAGGTATCTACGGATTCCCATATTGTTTTTGTTCCACATTTGATTTTTATGTCGTAAACCTCAGCGTTATATGCAATATTGTTAGAAACATTCATTACCGCAAACTTTAAACTTCCACAAAAACCACTTGCACCTTGAAATCTCATAAAGAACCTCGGCATATTTTCAATGCGTTCGTGCTCTTCTAGTAGTTTAGCCTTTTTGTCTGCCTCCACTTTAATAATATGATTTTGGTACAAGGCTAACGCACCTAATACTACCGTACCAACAAAAGAAAGAACCGCACCATAATACCCCAAAGCATCCCCAGCAGACCATTCCGCTTCAAAAATACTTATATTAGAATTAAATTTGAATAGTAAATTGATTATAAAAGGAATACCAATCAGCACTATTAAAAGTGTTAAACATATTATGGTGAATATAACTTTATGTGTCTTTATCCAATCAAGCATCTTGACTCCTGCTTTTTACTAAAATTATGTGTTAAGTCCAATTTTCAACCTGTTATTATCAGTTAATTTAGGCTCCAAAATTCTAATTATATCTTGTAACTCCACTTTAGTTTCTGCGTTAAGCCCAAGACAATTAGCAATACCCTCCGAATCGGTGCTAACTCTTGTATGAAGTGATAAGCACAATTTTTCTTCTTGCTCTTCGAGATTGTATGAATGAATATGTACAGGATCGCCCAGCCTTACACCATCAATGCCATCGAAATTGAAATCACTCTTCATATGATCGAATAGTGGCTTTTGAATAATAAGTACTAAATGCTTATTAAGGTTTTCAAAGGTTTCACTTTTATGGTGCATTTGGATGAGAATTGTTTTTAACGTCATTTTCCAATTCATACCAAAAGGTTTTTTATTGCTCAAGTCTTCCTCATTAACCTCAATACCTTGTTCGTTCAAAAACCTTTGGCGTTCAGGCCATACTGTACCAGTGGTATCCATTGTTTGCAACTCAATACCAATAAAGTCTTTTACTTTCTTGTCTTTTGCAGAGACTAAAAAGTAATCAACATGACCTCCTGGAATTTGAACTTCTGGAACAAGGTACAACTCATTCCCTGGCTCATGCATTGTCAGCAAATGCAAACAATCCACAAAGATTTGATTATGTTCTAATAATCGGAATGGACATATAATAACATCATTATTTTGATATTTTACCGTACATGTTCCGATTTTAACGTCTGGATTAGATTTCCTCATTTTTGTGCAAACTTTGCTTGTATATGGACACTGCTGATTAGTCATAGCAGCATTAAAATCCAATGAGGCATTCTTACAATTCAATCCAAAAAATTCACTAATTTTGCTCATATAAAACTCTCCAAATCTCCGTTGTTAAGGCGTCCGTATTCAGCACACCTATCCTCTGCAAGTTCAAGATACTCTTTTGCCATATCGATTCCTATAGACTTGCGATGTAATTGAGCCGCTACATAACAAGTAGTACCTGTTCCAGCAAAAGGATCTAAAACTATTCCGTTTTTAGGGCAAGTTAAAACTATAGGTGTTTTAACCAAATCTTCCGGGAATGGTGCAAAGTGTAATTTTCTACCTTGCGTATCTTCGGGAACAATCTGCCATACATCAGAAATCATACTACCGTTCGGATTATAGAAAAGAAAGTAAAAGCCTTTTTCCTGTAGTTCTTTCGCTCGACCGCTTAAATTTGCAGTATCTCCGTTAGTCACTCTCTGATTTCCACCTTTTATAACCATTCGAAAATCAGAAAGTTCACCATTTTTTATTCGCTCAAGAACATTATCAAGCGCCAAGAATGCATTTTCTTTTTGCTCTTGAGTCAGTTCAGTGCTTAATTCAATTTTCCTTCTATATCTAACGCCACTTACACCAGTTGCACTTATAACAGCTCCGTTTTCCACGTGGGCTTTTCTTGGTTTTTTTCTAACAGAATCCGCATCATAATAATAACCGTTTTTCTTTTTAACAAAGTGGAACATAGGTTCATACTCACAACCTAAACTATCCTTAGACTGCGACATAGCGCCTTTTAGTTTGTCCCAAACAACAGTATTTCTTAGAATCCAATTTTGCTCATCTTGCATACGAATTGCAATACGGTGTGGTATATTGAGTAATTGTTTGTTTTTATAACTGTCTCCAATATTTAACCAAAAGGAACCCGTCGGTTTCAACACACGATGTATTTCTTTGATTATTTCAAGAAGATTATCAATATACTCTTGATATGTTGATTCTAAGCCTATTCCTCCGCCTAAATATTGTCGTTTCATATAGTAAGGGGGGCTTGTTATAACACAATCTATACTATCATTAGGTAGTTGAGATAAAACCTTTAATGAATCACCAACAACCAAACAAGGAGATAAAAGATTCGCATTATTCAAATAGTCATTTAATGTTATCATTTCTATCCCCCGTAAATTCTAAAATATCATTAGTATCACAATTTAATGCTGAGCAAATTTTTTCAATGCTTTCTAAAGAAACATATTCATTCTTTTTAAGACGTGAAATTATATTTGCACTAAATCCTGCTTTTTCCATTAGTTGAGAATTGGAAATGCGTTTATCAATCAAAAGGTGAAATAATTTATCATAGCAAACAGCCATTGAAATGCCCTCCATTTTATGTTCTCGTTAATTATATCACGAAAAGGTGAAATAATCAATGGATTTGCAAAAAGTCTATGGATAAAACATACGCCTGCTCAAATTAGCAAGATTTTGCTAAAAATCTGATTAGCAGGCGATTAGCAAAATGACGATTTTCTGCTAATTTCCTGCTAATCGGGATATGGTAAAAGTTCAATTCTGTTTCACCCTCTAAAAATGAAAAACTCACCCAATTGAATGAGTGAGCAACAAAGAGTAAAAGTGCCGAGAAACCTTGATTTCTCGGCACTTTTTGGCGCGCTTGAAGGAATTCGAATCCCCGACCTTCCGCTTAGGAGGCGGACGCTCTATCCTGCTGAGCTACAAGCGCATATACTATAGAATTTGAACGGATAACCAGTTGCCTTTTTGCAAAGGGGTGTGTTAAAACACCCACTTAGGAGGGGCTTGTTATATCCATTTAACTATATGGGCGAATATTTGGTTGCCTTAAATATTATACTCAAACGGCATATTTTTGTCAATTGCAAAAGCAAGAATTCACTGTCTGATAATGAAAACTTGTAAAATTCTCTTTTGTGTGATACAATAACTAAAGTAAATGACAAGTTGTTTGAGCCAAGACCCTGTTGGATTTTTGATAGGGTTGACATCTAAAAACCTCACTATGACTTCGAGGATTTCGGTATTGAGGATGAATTATTTGTAAAATACGCGGTATGGGAGATATGCTGTATAAAGAAAAAGAAGTGGCAATTATCGTTTCGAACGTAATATTAAATACGGAGGAGTTAATTTAATGAAGTTAAAATATGAATTTGTTATGAGAAATGTTGCAGATAAAACTGTTGCAATTGCCGTAGGCGAGCCGGAAAATAGTTTTAACGGCATGCTGACCTTAAATGACAGCGGCGCATTTATTTTAGAGCATTTAAAAGAGGATACGGATATAGAGACTCTTATTAAGGATTTTCTCGGTGAGTATGATGCTACAAAAGATCAGGCTGAGAGAACGATAACAAGCTTTATCGGAAAACTAAGAGAAGCCGGACTAATAGAAGAATAATAAATTAACCCGCTGTTCATCAGAACAGCGGGTTTGCTATATCTTTATTTTTTGATGGCCTTTTTCTTAGAGTCGGTGTAATTCTTCCAAATGACCCACAAAGGAGCAGATACAAAGAGGGAAGAAGCACAACCGGAGATAAGACCGATTGCCATTGGGATAGCGAAGCTGCGAAGCGATGTAAGACCGTAAACCTCTGCAACAATTATGATCATTGTAACGGCGAGGAAGGTGGTTACGGTAGTAACTATAGTACGGGTCTTTACCTTGTTTACTGCGCCGTTTACAAGCTCTGCGGTAGGCATATCGCGGTAGAGTGACTTATCCTCACGAATACGGTCATAGATAACGATGGTATCGTTAAGAGAATAACCGAGTATGGTGAGTAGTACTGCCATAAAGTTCATATCTATCTGCAGATTGAAAATGGTGCAAGCGAAGAAAGCAGAGAACACGTCGAGGAATAGTGCAGCAAAAGCGGTAACTGCAGCCGAAACACCGCCGATCTTTCTGAAGCGGATACCGACATAAACAGTAACAAACGCACCTGCGATAACAACTGCAACTATACACTTAACAAAGAATGAGGTTGCAAGGGTTGCTGCAACAGAGTTTGAATCGCTAAGCTTAAATGAGTTGTCGGGATAGGTATCTGTCAGAGCTTTTTCAACAGCCACTTGGGAGTCACCTGACAGAGCGTCGGTGCCTACCAAAGTAACAACAAGGGTCTTGGAGTTCTCGGTAAAGCCTGAGTTTTCATTGACGGTAACATCCTTGCCAATGGTCTTTTCAATAAGAGACTCTGCAGCGGCAAAGTCCACCTCTCCGGTGTAGGAATAGGATAGACGGGTACCACCCTTAAAGTCGATAGATAGATTTACGCCGCCCCATACGAAAGCAAACACGGCGCCAATAATGAAGAATACAGCGTAGCCTATGAGCACATATTTGAAGGCTTTGTTAAAGTTGATATCTTTCTTAAACATTTTTAGCACCTCCGAATAAAACAGGCTTTCTGAAAACATTGTATCTGGAAATGCTCTTCATCATCCATCTTGAAGCGAGAACTCCAAGCAGCAGGTTGAAGATAACACCGATAAGCAGTGTGTAGCCGAAGGAGTAGATAGAACCTGTGATGGTTGAACCGAAGAGAGACATAAGAGGTGAGAAAATAGCGCCGATGATATTATCGGATGAACCGAAAGCGCCCATAAGTACTATAGATACGATAACGATTGTGACGTTGCCGTCTATTATAGCACCGATACTGTTCTTGTATCCTGCATTGATGGCACCGTCGATGGTCTTGCCCTTTGCAAATTCTTCCTTGATACGTTCTGCGGCGATAACGTTAGCGTCAACACCGACTCCGATAGAAAGAATGATACCTGCGATACCGGGAACGGTAAGTGTGAAGCTGTTGCTGTTGGCAAAGAAACCGGAAATGCAAGCGATCATTGCAGCGATTTGTCCGAGCAGTGAAATAGAAGCGATAACACCGGGCAGTCTGTATCTTGCAATCATAAGAAGGCAGATAACTCCGAAAGCAATAGAACCTGCGATAAGCATAACATTCAGCGCGTTAGAACCGAGAGAGGGAGAAACTATCTGGGTCTTAGCATCATCAGCGGTAAGTGCAAATGGAAGAGAACCTGCGTTAATAGTATCAGCGAGGGACTTTGCTTCTTCTGCGCTTGCCATACCGTCTATGTAGCAGGAGCCGTTTGTAATAGCAGTCTGTACAGTTGGAGCAGAGACTACTTGATCATCCATACAGATAGCAATCTGGCTACCAACAAGCGATGCTGTAGCTGTCGAAAACTTAGATTTTCCTTCAGATGTTAATACAAGAGAAACGATATTCTCACCTGTCTTAGGGTTAATATCTGCATAAGCTCGCGAAACATCAGTACCTTGAAGAATGATGTCGCCGGTTGCACTTGCGCCCTTACGGAAGGTGAGAATAGCCTCTGCTTCAAGCTCATCGATAGCAGCTTGAGGGTCAAATTCAGTCTCATCGGCGGTCCAGGGGAAGCGGACAATTATTTGATTTCGATTGGCGTCGGCAAATACCTCATAATCAGTAATGTTGTTGTTAACAAGACGGGTCTCAATAATAGTCTTTGCCGCGTCCATATCATCACTTGTGATATCTGCGTCTTCTTTGTCGGGTGCGAAAACTGCCTCAACACCGCCGCGGATATCAATACCCCAACGGATGTCCTTGGCACCCTTGAAGATGATCTCACGGGTGTCACCATAGTAGTTTTCCACGCCGAAAAATGCGGTATAGGTAAGAAGGAGTATAAATACTAAAAGTATCGGGAATACCCACTTACCTGTCTTTTTTGCTTTCATTGGCAGGTCCTCCAGAAATTGTTTGTGTATTGTACATTATATAATTAATAATATATATTGTCAAATTGTTTTAGTTCTTGTCGCCAATAAGTTTTTCGAGAGCTGCATACTTTACTGCAACAGAGAGAACGTCAGCGGCCTTTTTGATATCGGCAACAGACGGATAAGATGGAGCAATTCTGATATTGCTGTCCTCGGGATCGTTGCCATAAGGATAAGTGGCGCCAGGTTTTGTAATGGCAAGTCCTGCCTCTTTGCAAAGCACGCCGACCCTCTTTGCGCAGCCGGGCAGTACCATCATGCTGATAAAATATCCTCCTAGGGGTTTGGTCCACTCTGCGATACCCTTACCCGAAAGTTCAGTCTCAAAGCTTTCAAGACAAGCCTCAAACTTAGGTCTTAGAACATCAGCGTGCAGCTTCATATGCTCGCACAAAGCATCTACAGACGGGAACATTCTTGCATGGCAAAGCTGATTAAGCTTATTCGGTCCGATGGTCTGCACCGTCATTCTTGATTTTAGAATGCGAAGATTGTTATCGCTTGCCGCCTCAACCGCTATTCCCGCACCGGGGAAGGAAATTTTAGAGGTCGAGGTGAACATTATAACGAGGTCTTCATTACCGTTTTTCTTGCACTCCTCGTAAATTCCGAGAAGCTTATCGCCGTTATCATAAAGGTCGTGGATAACATACGCATTATCCCACATAACCCTGAAATCCTTTGCGGCGGGTCTTAATGCGGCAATTCTGCGAACAACCTCGTCAGAATATGTGAGTCCTGTCGGGTTGGAATACTTCGGAACACACCACATACCCTTGACAGTAGGATCCTTTACAAGCTCCTCGACCGCGTCCATATCGGGACCGTCAGAGAGATATTTAACAGGTATCATTTCAATACCGTAATATTCGCATATGCCGAAGTGACGGTCATATCCGGGGGAGGGACAGATGAACTTTATCTTGCCCTGATTTATCCACGGACCTTCGCCGAAGCCGGAGACCATACCCTGTGTGATGGTATCAAACATCATATTTAATGAGGAGTTTCCGCCGCAGATAACATTCTCCCAATTTATTCCGAGCACGCGGCCAAAAAGCTCTTTAAGCTCATCAAGTCCGTCAAGCCCACCGTAGTTGCGGCAGTCAGTGCCCTTCATAGCAATATATCCCTTTGATCCGCCAACATTCTCAAGAAGTCCCTCAGATAGGTCGAGCTGATCGAAACCGGGTTTTCCTCGAGTCATATCAAGGGATAGTCCCGAGGCCTTGATTTTTTCATATTCTTCTTTTACTTTACAAAACTCTTTTTCAAGAGCCTCCAATTCCATGGAACAGTAGTTAGACATTAAGAATCCTCCAAATACACAACATTACACCTTATAATAATATATTTTTATCCTTAATGCAAGAAAAATGTGCTTTAAAAGCGGATTATTTACAAAGAGAACTGCGCTTTACGGCAGAAAGACAGCTTAACTGAGTTTTTAGAAGAATCAGCGATACCGATATAGGCACAACAAGTAGATATTAATTTCTTGACAGACAATAAATATAGTGTTATTATATTTATCGTGGAAAAGTAGTGTTTGGCAAATTATGTCAAGCCGTGTTTCACCCTATTTCGGTCAATATGTCGCTTTGGCGGGTGGCAGAAAAAACCGAAAAATTGTTTATTTACCGAGGAAGAAAAAGTACGGCCTCGTAAAATCCGCGTATTTAATATAAAGGAGGTGCATTTCAAATGCCCGAAGGAAATTTAACTTATGTAATTATTGGCATCGTCACTGTTGTTGTGGCTGTTATATGCTTCGCACTCGGCTCCTTCTTCAGAAAGAAGAAGGCTGAAAAGGCTATCGGCTCTGCCGAGGAAGAAGCAAGACGCATACTCAGCGACGCTATCAAAAATGCCGAAGCAAGAAAGAAAGAACTGCTGATTGAGGCAAAAGACGAGGTACATCAGCTCCGTCAGGAGACCGAGCGCGATCTTCGCGAGCGCAGAAGCGAGGTACAGCGTCAGGAACGCAGACTTCAGCAGAAGGAAGAGACTCTTGATAAGAAAATAGACAACCTTGAGCAGAAGGAAGAAAAAATTGCTCTGCGTGCAAAGGAAGTCGAAGCCAAGATTGAGGAGAGCGAACAGATAAAGCGCAGTCAGCTTGAGATGCTTGAAAGGATTTCAGGCTATTCAAAGGAGCAGGCTAAGGAATATCTGTTATCCATTTTGGACGGCGAGCTTACCCACGCAAAGGCTGTCAAGATCAAGGATTTTGAGCAGAAAACCAGAGACGAGCAGGATTCTATCGCACGTGAGATACTTGCGCGCGCCATCCAACGTTGCGCCGCCGATCATTCGTCGGAGGTCACTGTTTCGGTAGTACCGCTACCGAACGACGAGATGAAAGGACGCATCATTGGACGCGAAGGACGTAACATCCGCGCTCTTGAAACCGCGACAGGTGTTGATCTTATTATAGACGATACTCCTGAAGCTATCACCGTTTCAAGCTTTGACCCGATAAGACGTGAGGTGGCAAGACTTGCTCTTGAAAAGCTTATTACCGACGGACGTATCCATCCCGCAAGAATTGAAGAGATGGTGCAGAAAGCTCAGAATGATGTCAACAACACCATCAAGCGAGAGGGAGATCGTGCTATGCTGGAAGCCGGCATACATAACCTCAATCCCGAGCTTGTTAAGCTTCTCGGTAAGCTTTATTACCGTACAAGCTACGGACAGAATGTGCTTAACCATTCTTTGGAGGTTTGCCATCTTTCAGGTATTATTGCGGCTGAGCTTGGTGTTAATGTAAATGTAGCAAAGCGTGCGGGACTTCTTCACGATATCGGTAAGGCGCTTGACCACGAGCAGGAGGGAACACATATCCAGCTCGGTGTTGAGGTCGCTAAGAAGTATAAAGAGAGCGAGGATATTATTCACGCGATCCACGCTCACCACGGTGAGGTCGAGGCAAAAACTACTATAGCCTTTATCGTACAGGCGGCTGATGCCATTTCGGCAGCCCGCCCCGGTGCGAGAAGAGAGAATATCGAAAACTATATCAAGCGTCTTGAAAAGTTAGAGGAAATCGCCAATTCCTTCCAAGGCGTTGAAAATTCTTTCGCTATTCAGGCAGGCCGTGAGGTCAGAATAGTAGTGAGGCCCGAGGTTATCAGCGATGACCAGATGGTACTGATCGCCCGTGATATCGCCAACAAGATCGAGAATGAGCTTGAATATCCCGGACAGATCAAGGTTAATGTTATACGCGAAAACCGCGCTGTCGACTACGCCAAATAGGCATCTTTTGTGTCGAACAAAACAAAAGGCACCCGAGAGGGTGCCTTCTTTGTCTTTAGCCGTCTCTCCCTTGCTCGGAGTATTTACATACACCTTCGCAGGAATATACGGCTTCGACGCAAAATCTGCACTATTTACCTACTTTTATATATTTGTGCGAAGCACACCGTAATTCTGCATTAAATAAAACTCCCGATTGAAAAATCAGGAGTTTTTTGTTACAATAGTTTTCGGTGATGTTTTATGAAAAAATATTTATACCCGGCAAACATACTTTTGCCGAAAAAGGACTTTCATAAGTGGGCGGTTATCGCCTGCGACCAGTACACCTCAGATGCCGAATACTGGAAGACGGTTGAGGATACTGTAGGCCTGTCTCCATCGGCTCTTAATATCATTCTGCCCGAAATATATCTTGACGAGACAGAGGAGAGGGTAGGGAAGATAAATACCGTCATGAAAAGCTATCTTGAGAGTGATGTTTTCGATGAGCTTTCAGACTCTATGATTTATATTGAGCGTGAGATTACAGGCGGCGTTATAAGAAGAGGCATAGTCGGTATGATCGATCTTGAGGAGTATGATTATAATAAGGGTAGTACCGCTCTTTGCCGCGCAACCGAGCAGACGGTAGCTGAAAGAATACCGCCACGAGTTAAAATTCGTCGTAATGCACCTGTCGAAATACCACATATTATGGTATTTATAAATGACCCTGAAAACAAGGTGCTTGATCCTCTTTGCAATAAGAAAAACGACCTTTCCAAGGTATATGATTTCTCTCTAATGCAAAAGGGCGGCCATATTGAGGGATATCGTGTCACTAGCGACGATTGTTGTGCTGTGAATCGTGCACTTGAAAGCCTCGTTTCGGACGGATTTTTATACGCAGTCGGCGACGGAAACCACTCCCTCGCAACGGCCAAGGAATGTTACCGAGAAAACCCCACAGAGCAAAATCGTTTTGCTCTTGTTGAGATAGTAAATATCTATGATTCAGCTATCGAGTTCGAGCCTATTTATCGTGTATTGTTTAACTGTAATAAAGCTGAGCTTCTTTCTGAATTCAAAAAGGCAGTTGGCATCTCCGACAATAAGGGAAAAAGCCATGAGTTCAGGGTTGTCTCAAACGGAAAGAGCGAGACCATTCTTGTAAATCCCACAGCCGAGCTGCCTGTTGGCACTCTTCAGGCTTTTCTTGATGATTATCTTGCAAAACATCCTGAGGTTGCGATCGACTATATTCACGGAATTTCAGATACCGAAAAGCTTTGTACCGGTGAAAATACCGTCGGTTTTATCTTTGACGGTATGAAGAAAGACCAGCTTTTTGAGGCGGTATCGGCTGATGGCTCGCTCCCGAGAAAGACCTTTTCGATGGGTCATGCAGATGACAAACGTTTTTATATTGAAGCAAGGAAGTTAGTATGATTACGGTAACTCAGAACGGTAATAATGTAGAGGTTGTCGGAATAAATAATTTCAATCTCGCAGATACCCTTGACTGCGGTCAGGCGTTTCGATGGTCACAGTGTGATGATGGCTGTTGGCAGGGTGTTGCATACGGAAGATACCTTAAAATAAGCATTGAAAACAAAAAACTAATTTTACACGATACCAACTTCGATGAATTTGAAGCGGTTTGGAGAAAATATTTTGACCTTGACCGCGATTATGACTATATAAAGAGTATATTGTCGGCTGATGAGACGCTTAAAAAAGCGGCAGAGTTTGCAGGAGGCATAAAGGTGCTGAGACAAGATGCGTGGGAGTGCCTTTGCTCATTTATAATTTCTCAGAACAACAACATTCCAAGAATAAAGGGCATAATAAACCGTCTTTGCGAGTCGTTTGGCGAGCCGATATGTAATGGAATGTACGCATTTCCGTCTGCTGAAAGGATAGCAAAACTTACATTAGAGGACTTAGCGCCGTTGCGTTCGGGCTTTCGCGCTAAATACATTCTTGACGCCGCAAAACGTGTGGCTTCGGGCGAAATCGATTTCGAAAAAATATCCGCGATGAAGTCTGATGCCGCAAGAAGCGAGCTTACCAAGATATACGGAGTAGGGGATAAGGTCGCTGACTGTGTACTGCTTTTCGGTATGGCACATATAAATGTTCTGCCGAAGGATGTGTGGATAAAGCGCGTGCTGAGTGAGCTTTATGACGGAGCATTGCCTGATTTTGTCTCGCCCTATGCGGGAATAGCTCAGCAATATTTGTTTCACTATGCTCGAATGACAAAAATGGATTTTTAGGAGAAATGGTATGAGAGATGATATTTGCACAATACCGATAAGCGATGCCTTTGAGGAGAATGACGGGTGCCCGGTCTGCCGTATGTATAATACTGTAGAAAAGCGTATTCTTGAATACATAATGGGCGCCGCTATGATGGAGCCTGATGTCAGGATAGAGACAAACCGAACAGGATTTTGCGAACGGCATTTCAAAAAGATGCTGGGTATGCGTGGCCGCCTTTCTCTCGCCCTGATGCTGCAGACCCATACCGCCGAGGTGAGAAAGAATATTACAGAAGCGGGATTTTTTGTTTCATCCGTAAAAAAAGCCGACCGCGCCGAAGAGGTGCTTCAGTCTTGCTTTGTGTGTGAAAAGATAAATTGGGGTTTTGAGCGTATGCTTGAAACGCTTTACCGTACTTATGAGAATAACCGTGAGTTTCGCGAGTTGTTTGACTCGCAGGACTATTACTGTTTTAAGCACTATTCAATGCTTGCCGGCGGCTGTAATCGAAAGACAATGAAACGTTACGGCGAGGATATGATGAAGGTGCTCAGTGAAAAGGTTGCTAATACGATGAAAGAGCTGCAATCAGATATTGACCACTACTGCAAAATGTACGATTACCGAAATGCGGGTGAGAATGCAGACTGGGGCAATTCTAAGGACTCTATTGAGCGAACAATAGCCTTTCTTATAGGTGATGACGAAATTGCGAAGTAGTGTATATTAACGGATATTTTTGCCAATAATACTCCCGAAGAAACTATTCGGGAGTATCTATTTTTATGGTAAAAGGCGTAAATAAAACAGTAATTGAGATAAGCTGTACCGACAACGGATATTTTGAACGGGCAATTCTTTTTGTTAATCCCGAACAAAGTCACGTTTCGCAAAAACGGCTTCTTAGTGAGTCACAGAAATACGTGGAGCTTCTACGCTCAGGGTTTCAAGAGAATATTTCTCAAAACATTAAAAATTCACAAAAAAAGGTTTTACCAAGCCGTAAAATAAAAACACTTATTGTAACATCAGCTATAGCGGTAGCTACAGGAATTGCTTTTATAATTTTAAACTTTTTGTAAAACTTAAGCAGGTGCGCACCCCGCACTTGCTTTTTTTTTGCACTTGTTATATAATTACATGGTCTAAGTTGGCGAGAGTTGAACCCATTGCGCCTGCAAAACAAAAATTTCGGTAATAGATTGCCTCAAAACTTGCAATACGTCAGTATTACTGCGTTTTGTCGGCTTCCTCTTACACAAAATTTTTCGTTTTGCGAGGTCCATGGGAGTTTCTGCCAACGGATTTAATATTGGGCGAAGTGTGAGTTTGCCGCAAGGCTAACGCCTTGCTAAAAAGAACACAAAGCCCGATGTTATAAGACGCTGAGCGAAACCGCAACGGGTTCGACTCTCGTCAACTTATGATATAAACCCTTTCGGGAAAAATAAAAAAACCGCAGGGACAAAACAACCCGATGCGGCTTTAAAAATAATTGTGTCCCTTTGTCCTTTTGCCTGAGAGATTCGCGCATAAGCGCTTACACCTTCGGCACCCAATCGAATGGGTTTCTCCAAAGCCCCGTCAATCTGCAGTCCTCATTCTGAAACCAGAAAACCTGAGAGTGTTACTCCTTCGGTAAGCGTATGCCTTTTTCCTGCAAACGTCACACGGGAAATATTAAGTTTTTGATATTATACAATCAAAAACTCTGAAATGCAAGACATTTTTACAAAAATTATGTATTTTTACAGAAAACTGTTGTTTGCGACAAAAGGACACACGTGCATAAGGGACGTTTTAAATGTTTTGCAATACAAAACATTTAAAAGGACTTTGCAACGCAAAGTCCTTTTGTTGTTTGTTAGCCTTTATGTTTGGCAACAACATTATGAATCTTGTCCACGGGATCAAGAAGCTTAGAGATAGAGTTGTCGCAGTTGATAGTGTCAACGAGAAGAGCGATGTATTTGCTCATATTAACGTTGCAATACCACTCACGGGAGATAAGCTCTGGAGTATTGTAGATAAGGTTTGTTGTGAAGACTTTATCGATAAGACCGTCAGCATAATACTTATCAAATGTTTCAAGTCCGTTTACAAAGAGGCCGAAGGTAGAGAAGATAAATATTCTTCTTGCGCCCTTTGCCTTCATCTTGGCGGCGATGTCAAGCATTGACTCACCTGAGGAGATCATATCGTCAACAAGAATGAGGTCCATTCCTGTAACATCCTTACCAAGGAATTCGTGAGCAACGATCGGGTTCTTTCCGTCAACGATGGTCGAATAGTCACGGCGCTTATAGAACATACCGAGATCAAGTCCTAAAACAGAGGAATAGTAGATACATCTGCCCATACCGCCCTCGTCGGGGGATACAATCATAGTGTGCTCAGCATCGAGCTGGATATCAGGAACACTGCGGAGCAGAGCCTTTATCATCTGGTAGGCGGCTTGTACATTGTCGAAGCCATCAAGCGGTATAGCATTCTGAACTCTGGGATCATGAGCATCAAAGGTGAGAAAATTCTTAACTCCCATAGAAGTCAGCTCCTGAAGCATCAAAGCACAGTCCATACTTTCGCGGGAAGTCTTTCTGTGCTGACGTCCCTCATAAAGCATCGGCATAATAACGTTAACACGTCTTGCCTTACCGCCGAGGGAAGCGATGACTCTCTTTAAGTCTGCATAGTGGTCGTCGGGGCTCATCGGAACCTCTTTGCCGTACATTTTGTAGGTAACACCATAGTTGAAGCAGTCGCAGATTATGTAAGCGTCAAGACCTCTGGCAGAGTGCTTGAAAACGCCCTTTGCTTCACCTGTTCCAAAACGTGGACAGTTTGCCGGAATAACGAAGGATTTTTCAGACGGTGTACCGCGCCACTGCATAAGGTAATAGTCTACCTGCTTAGCGATCTCTTCGGTGCCTTTCATACTGATGATAGCAAGGTCGCCGTAGGGTGCATGGGTCAGATCGATTGTTGCCATAATTTTTTCTCCTCTGTGAATCTGAAAATACTATATACTATATAATAACACATATTTTTATCTTTACAAGAAAAAAGTTGTCGAATTTAGACCCTTTTTTTAAATTTAACAAAATTTTAGAAAATAATAAGCATTTAAAAACCGATAGTTGCAAGAAATGGTAAGATTTGATATAATAACAATATATATACTCTAAAGGGGAAATAACAAATGGCTAAAGTTACTCTTCTTGCGTACACACCAAGTCCTGAGCATACTGTCGCCGCTGCAGCAAAGCTTTGCTATTCTGCGTCGGATATTGACGGAATAAGAGAGGGACTTACCAATGAAAAAGCGGCTTCCTTTGTTGAAATGCTTGCCGAGATAGGACACGAAAGTCCTATTGAGCACGCAAGCTTCACTTTTGGCATAGAGGGAGTGTCAAGAGCGCTTCTGGCACAGATCACAAGGCACAGAATAGCGTCTTTTTCTGTACAGAGTCAAAGATATGTCGCCGAAAACGACTTCGAGTTTGTCACTCCGCCTGAGATAGCTAATGAGCCCGAGGCCTTGGAGCTTTTTAACGAGGCGATGCGGAAGGATAAGGAATATTATGAAAAGATAGCCGAGGTGCTTAAAGCAAAGCACAAGGCGGCATTTTTAGCAGAGGGCAAGGATGAAAAGTCGGCTGACCGAGCTGCAGAGAAGAAAGCCATTGAGGATGCGAGATTTGTTCTTCCAAATGCTTGCGATACCAAGATGGTAGTGACTATGAACGCAAGAAGTCTTCAGAACTTTTTCCGTCATCGTTGCTGCAACCGAGCTCAGTGGGAGATACAGGATGTGGCAAACCAGATGCTCGCTTTAGTCAGTGCCGTTGCACCAAATCTTTTTAAAAACGCAGGACCGTCCTGTCTTCGCGGCGGATGTCCCGAGGGCAAAATGACATGCGGTAAGATAAAAGAGGTACGTGAATACTATAAAAATATGAGGGAAAACGGTTAATTATGGGAAGACTTATCGTAATAGAAGGGCTTGACGGAAGCGGAAAATCTACACAGCTTGAGCTTCTCTTTAAAAATCTTCAGGATAAAGGTGTTGACTGCCGTTCGGTATCCTTCCCGAATTATGAGGACGACTCTTCGGCACTTGTGAAAATGTATCTTGCAGGGCAGTTTGGTTCTAAACCTGACGATGTCAATGCCTATGCTGCGTCCAGCTTTTATGCCGTTGACAGATACGCCTCCTTTAAAAAGGATTGGGGAGAGTATTATAACGGTGGCGGTACTGTAGTATCGGGACGATATGCTACCTCAAACGCCATACATCAATGTTCAAAGCTGCCTGAGGAAGATTGGGTAGAATTTTTATCCTGGATGTATGATTTTGAATATAAAAAGCTTGGCATACCCGAGCCTGATAAGGTGATATTCCTTGATATGCCAACTGAGATATCACAGAAGCTTATGGATAAGAGATACGATGCCAACGGTGGTCACAAGGATATTCATGAAAGTGATATAGAATATCTTGACAAATGCCGCAAAGCCGCCCTGTTCACTGCAGAGTATTCGGGCTGGACAGTCATCTCCTGCGGACGTGACGGTGAACCCAGGACGATAGAAGATATTGCAGAAGAGATTCTTTCAAAGGTGATTTAATGATTTATGTATTTTTAGCCGACGGATTTGAAGAGATAGAAGCGCTCGCGACAGTAGATATACTCAGACGCGCAAATATAGAAACAAAAACGGTTGGAGTCGGCGCAAAAACGATAAGCGGCACGCACGGCATTAAGGTTGAGGCGGATATTACAATAGACGAGACCTTGACCGATGGGCTGGAGGGTGTTGTTTTGCCGGGTGGACTGCCCGGAGCTTGGAACCTAAAGGACAACAAAAGGGTAGAGGAGCTGACTCGCTGGTGCAACGAGCACGGAAAGCTTGTTTCGGCAATATGCGCCGCACCGTCCGTCCTTGGCGATTGGGGCATCTTAAAAGGCAAAAAAGCCATATGTTACCCAGGCTTTGAAGATCGTCTTGTCGGAGCAGATATAGTAGATGCTCCTGCGGTTTCTGACGGCAATATAGTTACGGGAAAAGGAGCGGGAACAGCCATCTGTTTTGCTTTAAAGATAGTCACAGAGCTTTTGGATGACAGTGCTGCTGAAAAAATAGGAGAGGGAATGCAATGCACCCGTTAGATATAAGAAAGTACAAGCAGTCGATTCGTGAGAATTCCAAGCAACGGCGTTCTACGATGGATCCTGAGCTTAAAAAAAGCCTTGACCGAAAGATTGCAAAAAATGTTAGACAGCTTCGCGAATATCCATCAGCAAAGACGCTGCTTGTATATGTTTCCACACCAATAGAGGTAGACACAAAAACAATCATAGAAAATGCGTGGGCAGACGGAAAAAAGGTCGCCGTTCCGCGTTGTATACCGGACACTCGCAATATGGAGTTTCACTATATTTCTTCATTTGAGGAGTTGTCGCCGGGAAGCTTTTCCGTGCTTGAGCCCTCTGAACATTTACCTATAGTTACGGATTTTTCAGACTGTTTGATGATAGTGCCGGGTATGCAGTTTGATATGAAAGGATATAGGCTTGGCTACGGTAAGGGGTATTATGACCGCTATATGGCAAGATTTAGCGGAAAAAGCGCCGGAATATGCTATTCCGATGAACTCAAACTTTATATGCATCACGGTCGGTATGACCGTACGGTAGATATGATAGTTACCGATGTAAAGATAAAAACCTGCAGAAAACAAGGTGATACACAATGGACAACCGAGAAAACAGAGAGCCTATAAACGAACAGGAAACGTTAGTCAATGAATTTATAATCGGCGAGGGTTTTTCTATTGCTGAGGATGAAAAGACGGAGGAGACAAAAAAGTTAAAGAAGAACTATAAATCGCTCAAATCCTTGATTTGGGTGATAGTTATAGTTGTTTTTTCTGTAGGTCTTTCGGCAGCTTTACTGATAGGCGCGTCGGATTTTTTGGGTATTGGCCCTAACAGGGGAAACGAGTATAGCATAGAAATTCCCGCTGAAAGTAATCTTTCAGACATAGCCGATATACTTCACGAAAACAACATAATTGAGAGCAAGCTTCTGTTTAAGACCTATTCCCTTGTCAAGGGCTATCATAAGCGCTATCAGACAGGTGTTTTCATTATAAGTGATGAGGACGGATATTCGGGAATTGCTACAAAGCTTGTCCATGTAGGCGCCGAGATAACTACTGTTACGATAATGATACCGGAAATGTCAAGCGTAGACGATATAATCGAGCTGCTTGCGGAACAGAATGTCGGAAATAAGGAAGAATTAAAAAAGGCTATTCAAGAAACTGAGTATAAGTATGACTTTATAGACGCTATTCCCGACCAATCGGTGCAGTGGCGGCTTGAGGGTTATCTGTTTCCCGATACTTATGAATTCTACAACTACGATAACCCCGAAGAATGCGCCCGTCTTGCTATAGATAAAATGCTACGCACGATGACTGAGCGCTTCACAGAAGAGATGAGGGCTGAGGCTAAAAGCCGAGGCTACAGTATGCATGAAATACTGACTATGGCTTCTATAATTGAGCTTGAAGCGGGCGGTGCTGACTTTGAGGACAAGCAGAAGGTTGCTGAGGTATTTTATAACCGACTTAGCGATTGGGGAGATCAGGCATATCTTCAGTCCAACCCGACGAGAGATTATCCCTACGGCTCTGGCGCGTATAACACTTATGAAAAAGCGGGACTTCCTATAGGACCTCTCTGTTCACCTAGCCTTGATTCTATTAAAGCGGCGCTTAACCCCTCGACCTCACAACCCGGTTATTACTATTTTATAACCGATAAAGATATGAAATTCTATTATAACAAGACTTTAAATGCGCATATCAACACTCAGAACCGTTTGATGCGTGAGGGCAATTACGCAGGATAGGAGAAATATGACAAATAATAAAATAGAGCTGCTTTGTCCTGCGGGGGATTTGACGCGGCTCAAGACCGCTGTCGATTTCGGAGCAGACGCAGTTTATCTTGCTGGCGAAGAATTCGGCATGAGAACCGCCGCCTCCAATTTCGGCGCAGATGATATGCGAGAGGGTATTAAGTATGCCCACGACAGGGACGTTAAAGTGCACGTCGCTTGCAACACTCTGCCGCATAATGATGAAATAATAAGAATTCCCGCCTTTTTAGAGCTGGTACAGGATCTGGGCGCAGATGCTATAATTGCCGCCGACTTAGGCACGATACAAATGGTCAAAAAATATGCACCAAAGTGTGAACTTCACGTATCTGTACAGTCAGGCATTGTGAATTACGAAACGGCAAATGCCTATTATGACCTTGGCGCAAAGAGGGTGGTAATAGCCCGCGAAATGTCGCTCGGCGAAATTGCCGAGATAAGGGCAAAGACACCGTCAGACCTTACCTTAGAGTGCTTTGTCCACGGCGCTATGTGCGTATCCTTTTCGGCGCGCTGCTTGCTTTCGAGCTATATGACCGGCAGAGATGCTAACCGCGGTGACTGCGCTCAGCCCTGCCGCTGGTCTTATTCCCTTGTGGAAACCAATCGCGAGGGTCAGCATTTTGATATTACGGAAACCGATAAAGGCACATATATATTAAATGCAAATGACCTATGTATGGCAGAGCATCTGAAAGAGATGCGGCAGGCGGGTATCGGCAGTCTTAAAATCGAGGGAAGAGCAAAGTCTCAGTATTATGTTGCGGTTACAGCTAATGCTTACCGCGGTGCGCTCGACAGCCTTTATGCTTCGGGTGATGACTGGAAGTTGCCTGCTTGGGTCGGTGAAGAACTTAATAAGATAAGCCATAGAAATTACAGTACAGGATTTTATTTCGGCAGACCTGAAAATTCACAGACCTATTCGCACGCAGGCTATGTCAGAGACTACTCGGTTGCCGCCGTTGTTGACGGATATGAAAATGGCATGGTAACTGCGATACTTAAAAACAAGTTTCTGAAGGGTCAGGAGCTTGACTGTCTCGAAGCGGGAAGCGAGCCGTTCAAGGTGATTGCTAATGAGCTTTATAACGGTGAGGGAAGTCCGATAGAATCAGCTCCCCACCCCATGATGCAGATAAAGATACCTTTCCCGCGTCCGATTAAATCGGGCTCTATGTTACGTATGAAATCAGAATAATTAAAAGCTCCCGTGTCAACACTTGATACGGGAGCTGATTTTTATGTTAAAGATGTCTGAACGGCGAGTAGCAATATGTTATTTTACAATGACAGTTGCAATGTTTCTCGTAATAATGAGGATTGTAAATATCGCGTTAGATTCCAAGTTTCAAGCGGTTGCCGCAAACAATTCCATACGAACGGTAACGGTAGCCCGTCAGAGGGGCACCATATTTGACTGCAATATGAAGCCTATAACAAATTCAAAGAAGAAGTACACGAGCCTTATAACCGATATACCCGGGGCATCAGTCTCGCTTGCAGATTTGTTTGGTGAAAAGGAAGCGTCGGATATTTTAGGTGAGATAAGAAACGGATCGCTTCCTTTAATAACCTCTGACCGCGACATCTCAGGCAACGGAATAGTGTCCTATGGATACTGCGAGCATGAGCAATCTATTGCAAATCATATTATTGGATATATTGATGAAAGCGGTCACGGCGTAAGCGGCCTTGAGGCAACATTCGACGAGCTCCTTTACAGTGACAGTTCGGTTAAGCTCTCGTTTGGAATTGATGGACTCGGAAGGCTGATTTCTGGCGACGGAATTAAATATGAATATGACAGAAATATTGAACAAAGCGGCGTTATGATAACAATCGATACCGACATACAGACCGTTGCCGAAAAAGCCGCTGATTCGCTTAATACGGGCGCGGTAGTCGTAAGCGAGATAAAAAGCGGGGAAATAAAGGCAATAGTAAGCCGTCCCGACTTTGATTTGGATAACCTTTCCGAAGCGCTCCAAAATCAAGATTTGCCGCTTCTCAACCGAGCGATGATGACATATAATGTGGGTTCAGGCTTCAAGCCCTGCGTAGCGGCGGCAGCCCTCGAGGCAGGGTATGACGATTATCTTTGGTTTTGCTCCGGGTATTCCGATGTTGACGGACAGATATTCCGCTGTCATAAGACAACGGGACATAAATGGCTTGACCTTGCAGGGGCAATAAAACATTCCTGCAACTCATTTTTCTATAGTCTCGCAATAGATGTGGGAGCCGAAAAAGTATACGATATGGCGCTCAAAGCAGGGTTTAACAACGCTGTCAGCTTTGGATACGGTATTTCTACCCGTTCATCACAAATAGGGGACCTTAGACGGCTTTCTGTATCTGAGAGAGCGCTTGCGAATTTGTCGATAGGTCAGGGAGAGCTTATGGTTTCGCCCATAGGGATACTTACGCTTTACTCAGCAATAGCTTCCAACGGCAGTTATTATCCTTTGAGCCTTATAAAAGGTGAAGTACAGGGCGGTAGTCTTGTTGAAAATACAGTAGAATACGAAAAAATATTCCTTATGAGAGAGTCGACCGCGGCAAAGCTAAGAGATTGCCTTCGGGGAGTTCTCGATGAAAACGGAACAGGATATATAGCCAAACCTAAAACTGTTTCTGCGGCGGGAAAGACCTCTACTGCCGAAACAGGTATAGTTAAAGATGGCAAAGCTGTTACAAATACTTGGTTTTGCGGATTTTTCCCGTTTGATGAGCCCAAGTATGCAGTAGCGGTAATCGCAGAAAACTCCGAAAAAGGTTGTGGAGATGTTTTTGCGAAAATTGCTGACGGAATAACCGCATTAAGAAATTAGTATATTTATCGAAAAACGAGAGCAATAGTAAAAGGAATGTACTTGAGGCACCCTCCGCAAGGAGGGCGTCTCAGTTATAATCGCAGTTTTGCGATTAAATGAATTACTACACATATCATTTGTGAAAAAGGGAGTTGTGTTTTGAATATTCATTATCCGTAGTATTTGCAAAATCTCAAAAATGATGTTTTAGGACTTGACACAAAGGCCTTAAAAGCGTAAAATACAATTACAGAATTTATTAAATAAGTTATATGCATTTACATTATGGAGATTCAATACGAATTTGTAAATAATAGTATTTGATATAGTCTGTAAAAGGAGGGTGTGTTATAATGTTAGCAATTAAAAACGCAACACTTATTATGCGTGACCACTTTATCCCTGATGCAGTCCTCCTTATTGAGGACGGTAGGATAGTCGATTTCGGTGAGATGAGAAAACTTGCTGTTCCTGATGGCTGCGAGGTTATAGATGCAGAGGGATTTTATGTAGGCCCCGGATTTGTCGATATACATACACATTCAGACGGATATGTTTTCATACAGGACGAACCCGAAAAGGCTTGTCAGCATCACTTAAAGCATGGTACCACCTCGCTTTGTCCCGCGCTTTATTACAGTATGAACACCGAAGGTTATCTTGCGGCTATTGCGACCCTCAAAGAAGCAATGAAGAAGAAAGAATGCTGCAATATAATCGGCTTCTATATGGAAGGCCCCTATCTTAATCCTAAGTTCGGCTGCGACCGCGAGTCTAATCCCTGGAAGGGACCCGTAGATAAGAAGGATTATCAGCCGATAATTGATGCAGCATATGACCTTGCTAAGGTTTGGGCTCTTGCACCCGAGAGGGAGAATATACTTGATTTCGTAAAAGATGTTAAGGCTAAGAATCCTGCTGCCGTTTTCTCGGTGGCTCACAGTGAGGCCGAGCCCGAGCAGATAGAAGCAATAATGCCCTACGGTCTCAAGATAGGTACACATCATCTCAACGCTACGGGAACACTTCAAAAATATCCTGAGTGCAGAACTCCATGTGTTGATGAAACGGTTCAGTATAACCGCGAAATCTATGCCGAGCTTATCTGCGACAGTATCGGAATACATGTTGATCCATATCTGCTTCGTCTGAATAGAAAAATAAAGGGTGATGACAGAATTATCCTTGTCTCTGATGCGTATGCCTCGGACGGACCTGTTCCGGAGGGTTATGACGGAGTTGACGACATCAATTTTGACCATATGGGCGAGATCGCAGGCTCTAAAATGACTCTTGATATATCTTGCCGCAATATGATAAAGCATACAGGAGCTTCTCTTGTTGATGTTTTCAAATTTGCATCCTACAACCCCTCTCGCGCTATCGGTATGCTTGACCGCGGTGAGATAGCAAAGGGCAAGGTGGCAGACCTTGTAGTGGTTGATCACAAGATGAAGGTCCATAAGGTCTTTAAGGACGGGAAAGCCGTCTAAGAAAGTTAATTTCCGGCAATGTGTCGGTTAAAATTAAAAAAATAAATATACATAAAGGAGATTGAAATTATGAGTTTCATTACCGATCCCGCAACGAAATTCGATTTCCAGCCCCACGAGTTCGTCCCCTTCAAGGATAAGAAGGTTTGCGAATATGTGCGCAACCTCAGTGGCAAGGATCTTGAAAAGAGAGAGCCTTGGTGGCATCCCGAGTTCGAAGTAAAGGTTATGATGAACCCCCATCCCGTTCTCATTTCCACACTCTTTACCCGTCTTAAGGCGGCAAGCGAGGCAGGAAAGAGCTTCACTATGATCCTCGGCAACCCCGAGCCCGACACCTACATTCCGCTTGCTCAGCTTATCAACTACTTCAAGGTTGACTGCTCTAAGGTTCACCTCGTAGCAGAGGATGAGTGGGCAGACGAGAACGGAAACATCGCTCCCATCACTTACGGTGCAGGCTTCGCTCATTCTATGATTAAGTATCTTTATGAGCAGATTGATCCTAAGCTCCGTATGCCTATGGAAAATGTTCATTTCCCCACAAATGCTAACATTAAAGATTATTCCAAGATAATCGACGATATCACCGAGGGAACCGGTGCAGATATCGCATCTACCTCACCCGGATGGGCAGGACATATGGCATTCGTTGATCCGATTCCTGAGTTCATTGGAAGCGGAGATATCGAAGAGTGGCTCAACCAGCCCGCTCAGATTGTTAAGCTCCACCCCATGACCATTATGCAGAACTCCCTCAACGGAACCTTCGGTCAGTCGGGTGACATCGCAAACGTTCCTCCTTGCGCTGCTACTATAGGACCTCTCGACGTAATGAGAGCAAAGGAGAGAATCGAAGTCCATGCACTTGCAACCTGTGGCACCTTCTCCTCATGGCAGAGAATGACCAGCCGTCTTTGCACTCATGGTCCTATCACACCCTATCTCCCCAGCACAATGCTCCAGACCAAGAAAACTCAGGTTTACATCTCGGAAGAGCTTGCAGCTCCGTTCGAGTGCTGGGAAAAGGTCGGCTACTAATATACAAATTGTATATAGCTTCAAAAAAGTATCGGGAATGTCTGAACGGACATTCCCGATTTAATTATGAGAATCATAACCACCGGTAAACCGGTGGTATGCACCACCCCTATAAGGGGTGACTACTGGCTTAGCCCCTAAAAGGGGCACTGAAAGTTTAGCAACGCATTACAATCTCGGGCAGCCGCTCACGTGCGGCTGTCTTTTTTTGCCTTTTACTTCTTGTTACCCGTGAACGGGTCAATAAATTCTTTTATGCTAATTTGCTCTGCTGCGTAATCTTCTTCTAACTGATTCCTTATGTATTCTGCTATAACCTTTTTGTTTCGACCGACCGTATCTACATAATAGCCTCGGCACCAGAAACTTCTGGTGCCGTACTTATACTTCAAATTTGCGTGTCGGTCGAAAATCATCAGCGGACTTTTCCCCTTGAGATATCCCATAAACTGTGCTATACTTATGTGCGGTGGGATACTTACCAGCATATGTATGTGGTCGGGGCACGCTTCTGCTTCTATTATTTCTACTCCCTTTTGAACACATAACTTCCTCAAAATTTCTCCTATGTCTTTTTTGATTTTTCCATATATTTCTTTTCGTCTGTATTTTGGTGCGAAAACTATATGGTACTGACATCTGTATTTTGAGTGCGAACTGCTTTTTATCTCATTATTTCCATTCATTTGAAAAACCTCCTGTATTTTTGTAATGCGGTTGCCAAACCATTACTATTATACAAGAGGTTCTTCTTTTATCTATAGCTTTTTT
>JAZQER010000037.1:0-18917 GCA_045539095.1 Acutalibacteraceae bacterium
ATCTTCAAGTGTCGGAGCCATACTGTTGCCGTAATACTTGACTACTGGCATAATAAATGTAAATAGATTAAGCAGAAGAGAAGCGGTAACAATTATTATCAGAACGATTTTTAAGGTGCGTTTAAAAACTTTACCATTAAAAAAGTTCTCATTTTGCTTTGAATGTTTAGACACTTTATTCTCTCCTAAAATAGAAACACCGACCAAGCGCACAAAGAAAAACCCCGTGCTTAATAGTCGGTAATTTGGGTTATAAATCTGGTCGATGTTGGAAAAAGGACAGAGTTATTCTTTGCTTGCTAATTAAGCTTTTCTCTCCTTCGAGACTCATTGCCAAGACCTTCTTTTGACCCAATAATATAATATATATAATATAATATCATATTGACTAAATATAATCAAGATGTAGTTACGTATTAAATTAAAAATTTTAATAAATGTGTTATTAAAAAATGGACATTTAGATTTAAGTTTTTGATTTGTAAATAGAAGTGGGGAGTTTTTATGTAAAATGCACTATAAAACCGCCATATGGTGTTTGTTTAACATTTACCTCCCCATAGCCGCCTACACACCATAAGTGCTCTAAACCCGCATTAATAAAGGAAAATTTTAGGAGGCGAAAATTTATGGTGTTCTCTTGACATTTTCCCCTGCGGCGGCAGATACCATAAAAACCTATCTTGAAGATACCAAGACAAAGTCGTCGGATTACGATATGATATATACAGGCGATCTAGGGTTTGTCGGGACAGAGCTTTTATATAAGCTGCTGAATGCGGAGGGTATTACGATTTCATCAAATCACAAGGATTGCGGACTTATGATTTTCGACCGAGAGCGGCAGGATGTTCATTCAGGCGGTTCAGGGTGCGGCTGCAGCGCTAGTGTACTTTGCTCTCACGTTATGAAAAGGATACTAGCAGGGGAGCTTAAAAATATTTTATTTTGCGCGACGGGAGCGCTTCTTTCACCGACCTCTACCCAACAGGGCGAGAGTGTTCCGAGCATAGCTCACATCGTAAATATCAGATACTAAAGAATAAGCGCGCAGCCAGATTTGCTGTGCGCTTTTAAACTGATTTTAAAATATCTAGACATCAAAATTTCTTTATTTCAAAATGTATATCATAAGCTACAAAAGGATTGACAATTACACTTTAAAATGCTACTATAACGATATAGTGATTTTGTGAAATTCAGTCAAAATCATATATTTAGCCGCTATTATATTCAAACTTAAAAAGTATGATTAGTGAACGGAGGATGCAATTATGAAAAACACAAAAATTAAGTTAGGATATTGTCCAACAAGACGTGATGTTTTCAGTCGTGAGGAAGCAAGTAAATACAATGAGCTTATTCGTTCGTGCCTTCCGGAGGACAAGGTCGAGATAATTGATCTTGACGGTATCAATGAGGAAAAGCTTTTATTTGACGATAAAGATATTGCAACGGTAATTGAAAGATTTTCTCAAAATAAGGTTGACGCGGTATTTTTTCCGCACTGCAACTTCGGTTCTGAAAACAGAGTTGCTCAAGTTGCGAGAGCGCTTGGTGTACCTGTTCTTCTCTGGGGACCGAGAGATGATGCCCCCGACGCAAACGGACTTAGAAGCCGTGATTCACAGTGTGGTATGTTTGCTACCGGTAAGGTACTCAGACGTCATAACGTACCATTTACATATCTTACCAATTCCTGGGTTAACGGAGATGAATTTAAGAAAGGCTTCGATAAGTTCCTTCGCGTAGTAAATGTTGTAAAGGCACTTAAAAATCTTAATATTCTTCAGATTTCAACAAGACCTGAGCCCTTCTGCAGCGTTATCTGTAATGAGAACGAGCTACTTGAAAAATTTAATGTTCATCTCTATCCCATAACTCTTAACGATCTTGTTATAAAGATGGACGAGGTAAAAAAACAACAGTCGGCTGAGTTTGAGAAAACAGTTGCGGTAATTAAGGAATTTGACCGAGTAGGCAACGCCGAAAAGATTGAGCAGGTGGCAGCTCTCAAGGTAGCTATGAAGGAGCTTGCAGAGACATACAACTGCAGAGCTATTGCAATACAGTGCTGGACATCACTTCAGGATATGGCGGGAATTATGCCTTGCTTCGCAAACTCGCTTTTGACTGATGAGGGAATTCCGACCGTATGTGAGACCGATATTCACGGCGCTATTTCGGCTATTATAATGCAGGCTGTCGGCATGGGAGAGAAGGTGCCCTTCTTTGCTGACCTTACTATCCGTCATCCTGAAAACAACAATGCTGAGCTTCTGTGGCATTGCGGTAATTTCCCGAGCTCTCTTGCCGCTGACAAGTCAAAGGCTACCGTCGGAAACAGTGTTTATCATAACGATACATACGGCATTGGTGAGTTTGAGCTCAAATCCGGCGAGCTGACCCTTGTAAGATTCGACAGCGACCACGGTCAGTACCGTCTCTTTATCGGTGAAGGAACAACTGTTTCAGGACCCAAAAATGTTGGAACCTATGTCTGGGTAGAGGTTGAGAACTGGCCCTTATGGGAAAGAAAACTCGTTGAAGGTCCGTATATTCACCATATTTCGGGAATCTATGGAAAATACGGAGAAATTTTACTTGAGGCTACAAAGTACATTGACGGAGTTACCGCTGATGTTGCTACACCTAGCGAGGATGAATTATCAAGCCGTTGGAATTAAGCTTATAGCGTGTGCCCTTGGGCGCACGCTTTTTGCATACAACCGTAAATTGTGTAAATATTAAGGGTTGTGAAGCGATAAAAAAAGTAGTATAATAATAACATAATTTTTTAGGGAGGGAACAGTATGCAGGATAGAATAATCGAACTGCTTGAGGATAAGAAATTTAACGAGCTCAAAAATATCTTATCTGAACTCAATTCTGCTGATATCGGCGAATATTTTGAGGCTGTCCCTTTAGGGCAACTTGTTGTAGTGTTCCGTTTACTTCCCAAAGAGCTTGCGGCTGAGGTTTTTGTTGAGATGGAGAGCGACAGGCAGATGACCCTTATATCGGCATTTACCGATAAAGAGCTTACAGCAGTCCTTGACGAGCTTTTTGTTGACGACTTTGCCGATATTGTTGAGGAAATGCCTGCGGTAGTTGCTAAAAGAATGCTTAAAAATGCCGATGCAGAAACAAGAAAAGCAGTAAATCAGATACTCGCATACCCTGAGGACTCGGCAGGCAGTATTATGACCACAGAGTATGTTGATCTCAAAAAGGGTATGACTGTTTCGGCTGCTTTTGATAGAATCAGACGAACGGGTCTTGACAAAGAGACCATCTATACCTGTTATGTAACTGATTCTAAGAGACGTCTTATGGGCGTTGTATCTGCACGTCAGCTTATGCTGTCAGAGGGTGACGTCCTCATCAGCGATATAATGGAAGACGAGCCTATTTTTGCATATACGGGCGATGATAAAGAGTCTGTAGCAAATATGTTCGATAAATATGATATGCTTGCGCTTCCTATAGTCGACAATGAAAAAAGGCTTATAGGTATAGTTACCGTCGATGACGCTATTGACGTATTGCAGGAAGAGGTAACCGAGGACATCGAAAAGATGGCGGCAATCTTGCCTACAGAAAAGCCTTATCTCAGAATGGGAGTGCTTGAACTTTTCCGTTCGAGAATTCTTTGGCTTTTGATACTTATGGTTTCGGCTACCTTTACGGGTATGATTATTACTTCCTTTGAGGAGGCTCTCGCTTCCTGTGTGGTACTTACCGCGTTTATGCCGATGCTAATGAATACGGGAGGTAATTCGGGCAGTCAGGCGTCTGTTACTGTCATACGCGCTCTCTCACTCGGTGAGGTAGAGTTGTCCGATATTTTTAAAATCATCTACAAAGAGCTTCGTATATCCCTGCTTTGCGGCGCGACGCTGGCACTACTGAATTTTCTTAAGATGTGGCTTTTTGATATGCTGCTGCTTGGCACCGACGGACTGACTGTAGCTGTGGTTGCAGTTGTCAATGCCACGCTTTTTATCACGGTTGTAATTGCAAAGCTGGTCGGCTGTTCCTTGCCGATAATCGCTAAGAAGTTGAAGCTTGATCCTGCCGTTATGGCTAGTCCTTTTATAACAACTGTTGTTGATGCGATTTCGCTTATAGTTTACTTTACGATTGCTAGCGTAATACTTGGATTATAAACTTCGCAAAATGAGATAAATAAAACAAAAGATGACCTCAAAAGAGGTCATCTTTTTTGCTATCTTTTCAGCGTTCGCATAGAGTTTGCAATGGCGAGTATCAGTACGCCGACATCGGCGAAAACTGCCATCCAGATTGTGCCGAGCCCGACTACCGAGAGTATAAGCTGCGAGAACTTAATTATCAGTGAGAAAATAATATTCTGTTTGGATATTCTGACGGCTTTTTTAGAGATTTTAATTGCTTTTTCGATAAGTGAAAGGTCGTCATTCATTATAACGATATCCGCCGCTTCTATTGCTGCGTCGCTGCCTAAAGCCCCCATTGCAATACCGATATCCGCACGGGAAAGTACGGGAGCGTCATTTACTCCGTCACCTACAAAGGCAACCTTTCCGTTTCCTTTGCCGATAATTTCCTCGGCAATTCTTACCTTATCTGCAGGAAGAAGGGAAGAGTAGAAACTATCAACAGCAAGAGCGTCTGCCACCCTTGAAACTGCGCCATTCGTGTCGCCACTAAGGATAACGGTTTTATTTACACCTACCGCCTTTAATGCTTCTAAAGCAGCTTTCGCAGTGGTCTTAATCTTATCGTCAAGCAGAATATAGCCGAGATACTGCCCGTCAGAGATATGAACGGTAGTAGAGAAGTCAGAAATTTCAGCGGTTTTTATGCCATATTCTTGCAAAAGCTCACTGTTTCCGGCAAGTAAAATCTTGCTTGGTTTAGTTACCTTTATGCCTTTTCCCGCAATATTCTCATAGACCATATCCTCATCGGGAAGAATTTTTTCTTTAAATGCCTCTTTTATCGAAACTGCGATAGGGTGTGAAGAATGGTGCTCGCAGAGGGCGGCTACATAAAGAAGCCTTTCTTGGCTTATGTTTTGGGAGGGGCAAATGTCGGTTATACCGAAACTTCCTTCAGTCAGTGTACCTGTCTTATCAAAGATAACTGTATTGAGATTTGCCAAGGCTTCAAGGTAGTTGCTTCCCTTTATCAGTACTCCGATTTTTGATGCGCTGCCGAGCGCGCCGAAAAAGGAAAGGGGAACAGAAACAACAAGGGCACAGGGGCAGGAAATGACAATAAACATTACTGCGCGAAGAAGCCAGACAGAAAAGTCTGCCCCAAAAAGCAGAGGTGGGATCATGGCAACGAGCAGAGCTGAAATTACGACTGCAGGTGTATAATACTTCGCAAAGCGCGTCACAAAGCTTTCAATTTTTGCCTTTCGGCTCGAAGCGTTTTCAACAAGCTCAAGAATTTTTGATACCGTTGACTCGCTGAATTCTTTTGTAACCCTTACTTTTAGAGGGCTTGAAAGATTTATACATCCGCTGATTATAGCGTCACCGTCAGATACAAAAGCAGGTATACTCTCGCCGGTGAGGGAAGAGGTATCAACTGTCGACGAGCCCGAAACTAAGATCCCATCAAGTGGAATTTTTTCGCCCGGCTCCACTATTATAATATCTCCGATCGATACCGAAAAAGGGTCAACTAGCTCTCCGTTTTCCAGTCTTGCTTCGTCAGGATAGATATTCATAAGCTCTGCTATTGAGTTTCTTGATTTTCCCACGGCTACCGACTGGAAAAGCTCTCCAACCTGATAGAGCAAAAGTATTACAGTACCTTCGGCATACTCACCGAGAATGAATGCACATACAGAGCCTGCAGTCATAAGAAAATTCTCGTCAAGAATATGTCCGTGAATAATTCCGTTTACTGCATCTGCCAGAACATCGTAACCGACAATAATTGCCGCTGCTATAAAGAAAAACAAAGCATAGTCAGCGATTATCGGTAATGCGAGAAAAACGACAAGACCTGACGCGAAAAGAACGGCTGAACATATTATTCTTATTAGGTTAAATCTTTGCTTATCAGACATATCAGCGGACTATCCTCGTCTTTCTGTTAACTCCCGAAATACATTTCTGGGCTTTGTCTATAATCTCAGGAAAGGCATCATCATCGGCTTCAATAACAAGTCTAGCCATCATAAAGGAAACGGTTGCGTGCTTTACCTCGGGAAGCTTGTTTATGGCGGCTTCCATAAAAGCGGCACAGTTAGCGCAGTCAAGTTCTTCGAGTTTAAACTGTTTTTTCATATGGTTTTACTCCTTTATATGTTCAAGACCTTGAGACAGTATTTTAAAAATATGCTCATCGTCAAGTGAATAATAAATCTCTTTACCCGCACGGCGGAATTTTACAAGCTTTGATTGCTTTAGTACCCTTAGCTGATGCGAAATTGCGCTTTGTGTCATATTGAGCAAAGCCGCAATATCACAAACACACAGCTCGCTCTCATAAAGGGCAAAAAGGATTTTTATTCTCGTAGAATCGCCAAAAACCTTGTAAAGCTCTGCAAGGTCATATAAAAGTTTCTCATCGGGCATTATTTTGCTGACCGATTCTATTGTGTCAGTGTGTTCGTGATGGGTGGCGCAGACAGGTATTGCTTTTTTCATAAACATCTTTCCTTATATAAACATATGAGCAAATATTCATATGTTGATTATACGCTCTTTAAAATTTTTGTCAAGAGGGAAGTTGAAGTTTTTATGTTAATGTGTTATATTATTCTTAAAAGGAGACGGTGTTTATGAAAAAGTGGGTTAAGGTTTTAATAACAGTTCTGTGTGTTTTGCTTGCGGTCATATTAGCGGGTGGTCTGTTTTTATATTTTACTTCTCCGAAATTTGTTATTAAACATAGCGATATTGAACGTGTGTTTATATATCACAATGAGCTTGAAAGAGAGTATTATGAATTTAACGATGATGAAGAACAAAGGCTTGCTGAAATTCTTAAAAATGCCGAAATAGGTGATATGGCGATTCGCGAGTATGAGCCTGTTGATGGCGGTCCGTGGTTTTCCTTCTGTTGCGAGATGGACAATGACAGGGTTATTCAGGTGTATTGCGTCGGCAAATATGTGCACCTTAATTCAGTTCCCTTTGATATTGATGCTGAGAGCGCCGATAAGTTATCGGCAATGCATACCGAGATTGAAGACAAGATACTCCCGATAAGTGAAGAGGAGTATCAGGAAATATTGAGTAAAAGATAAGAAAGAGCCGTGCTCTGATATGTACCCGGAAAGTTAGACACTTTTGTAGGTGAATATCACTATGACACGGCTCTTTCTTATATCTTTAGGATAGAAAAATCCTGAGCGTTTACTTTGAGTTTTCTATCTTTTGGAGCATTACCGTGAATAACGGTTGCCATTTCAAATTCTGAGGGAATGTCTATACAGTCGTCCTCTCGCCAACGGTTGACCGTGATAAGAATTTTTTCATTATCACTTTTTCTGATATATGAAATTATTCCCAGACCGCCAAGTATTGGTTCAAATTCGCCCTCTGCAAAGACTTTATTTTCGCTTCGAAGTCTGCCAAGAAATTCGTAAAAATTAAGAAGCTCGGTGTTTTCCCGTCCCCAAGGATAAAAGCCTCGGCAAAACGGGTCGCCCCAACCCTCCATTCCCGCTTCATCTCCATAGAAGAGGGAGGGTACACCGGGTAAGGTATACTGAATGACGGCGGCGAGCTTAAGACGTTTTACAGCCTTTTCGTACTCTCTTTTATCAAGATGTGAAACCGACTGCTCTGCTCTGGTGCGCGGCGGCTGTCCGTCTTTGCCCATTACGGTCATAATCCGTGCAGTGTCATGAGTGCCGAGGTGGTTCATAAGTACATCAACAACTTGTTTAGGATAGTTTTCAAGCACGGTCATTATCTTATCCATAAAGACGTATCCGTCACCGCCCTTGACGAAGCTGATAACGGCCTCTGCAAAGGGATAGTTCATCACGCTGTCGAGCTGGCTTCCGTCGAGATATCGGCGGCGTTTTCCATAACTGATTTTGTTGGAAGCGTCCTCCCACACCTCTCCGAGTAAAAGGGCGTCGGGGTCGGATGATTTTATAGCTTTTCTTACATTGTCCAGGAATTTATCGGGAAGCTCGTCAGCAACATCAAGCCGCCAACCCTTAATACCCGATTTCATCCATTTTTTAATAATTCCGTTTTCGCCCGTTATAAACTCGTTAAAGCTTTCATTTTCTTCATTTACCTCGGGCAGAGAGGGAATACCCCACCAAGCCGAATATCCTATTTGGGAGTTATCAAACTTATACCAATCTCTGTAGGGCGAAGCCTCGCTTTCTGCCGCGCCTACCGATGTGTATCGTCGGTATTCGTTAAAATAAACGCTGTCATTGCCTGTATGGGAGAAAACTCCATCGAGAATTATATTGATACCGCTTTTTTTGGCAGTTTTGCAGAGGTCTCTAAGGTCCTTTTCATTTCCGAGGAGGTCATCAATGCGTGTATAGTCTGCTGTGTTGTAACGATGGTTTGAATGGGCTTCAAAAATTGGGTTCAAGTAGATGCAGGTTATACCCAGTGAGGCAAGATATGGAATTTTTTGTCTTATGCCCTCAAGATCGCCTCCGTAGTAATCGTTACCGAGTGAGCAAATACCGTTATTCTGTCGGTATTCGGGGGTCTTAGTGATATCCTGCACCAAAAATCTATCCTCGGGAACAGCGGTTTTTTTAGTACCCGAATTAAAAAACCTGTCAGGGAATATCTGATAGATTATTCCGCCCTTAAGCCAATCAGGGGTAGTGAAATTTTTGTCATAGCAGGTTAACTGCCACCATTTTCCCTCGTTTGATACATGTCCAATATTATTTTCAAAAGCGGTTATAAAGAATTCTCCTAAATTCGAAATATAACGAAAGGAATAGAAATACAGTCCCTTAGAAAAGGATATTTCACACTCAAACGCACGGTAATCATCATAATAATCGGCAGGGGTCATCTCAACCTCGAAAACGCCGTCTGCATTATCGGGATGTACGCGCAAAAAGGCAGACTGCGCCAACGCATCTTTATGTAATAACAGCCGAAGCCTCAGCTTTTCTTCTGAGGCAACGGCTCCAAATATTGATTTATAAAGTTTGCTTCTTGATTCAAAGGGATAATACACCTTTAAGAACTCCTTAATAGTTTTATACTATAGGCTTTACATTCCATATATCACGCGCATAGTCTTCAATAGAACGGTCTGCAGCGAATATACCAGATTCTGCAATATTGACAAGCGACATTTTATTCCATTTATCACGGTCCGCATAAAGTGAGTTTATCTTATCATGGGCTGAACAGTAGTCCGAAAAGTCTGCAAGCGCCATATAGTAGTCTACATTTGCGAGTGTGTTATATATTGGCTCAAAGGACTGTCCGTTAATACCGTTTTTAATAAAGTCAAGACACTCTTTTAAGACTGGGTTGTTTTCATAATAATTTCTAGGGTTATAGCCGCGGCTTCTTAAAGTCATAACCTCAGGAGTATGCATACCGAAGATAACGATATTTTCGTCGCCGACCGCCTCGTGTATCTCAACATTTGCGCCATCCTCGGTGCCGAGGGTGATGGCGCCGTTCATCATAAACTTCATATTTGAAGTTCCGCTAGCTTCTGTAGAAGCAAGGCTTATCTGCTCGCTGATTTCGGCGGCGGGAATCATAAGCTCTGCCATTGTGACCCTGTAATCTTCGAGGAAGTATACTTTAAGCTTATCCTTGCAAACGGGATCATGCTCAATAACTCTTGAAAGACACCATATCATTTGAATTATCTGTTTTGCAAGAAGATAGCCGGGTGCTGCCTTAGCGCCGAAAATATAGGTTTTTGGTGTAAAAGGCGCATTAGGATTATTTTTTATATAAAGATAATCTTTAATAATGTGGAGTGCGTTTAAATGCTGACGCTTATATTCGTGAAGTCTTTTAACCTGGATATCAAAGACCGAATCCGGATTTAAAACTGTTCCCGACACACCTTTTACATAGTTTGAAAATCTGTCCTTATTAGAGTGCTTTATCTCCTCAATACGGTTTAAAACGGACTTATCATCGTAGAATTTTGATAGCTTCGAAAGCTTCGCAGCATCGGTAACAAATCCACCGCCTATAAGCTCAGTTATAAAATCTGAGAGTAGGGGATTAGCCTGACACAACCAACGCCTGTGGGCAATTCCGTTTGTTACATTCAGGAATTTATCAGGTGTAATACCGTAGTAGTCCTTGAATAAATCATCCTTCAGTATCTGACTGTGGAGACGTGAAACACCGTTTACACTGTGTCCGGCAATAACGCTGAGGTTTGCCATTCTGACAACGCCGCCGGAAATCACTGCAGTGCGTTCTACAAGAGCCGCAGCTTTTGTCAGATCATACATCTCATAACGGAAACGGTTGTCTATTTCCTTTACTATTTGGTAAATTCTGGGAAGTCTTTGTTTAAAGAGGTCCTCGCTCCAACATTCAAGTGCCTCCTGCATAACGGTGTGATTTGTATAGGCTATAGTTTTTTGAACTATTGACCACGCTTTCTCCCACTCATAACCGCATTCGTCAAGTAAGAATCTCATAAGCTCAGGAACCGAGAGGGCAGGGTGGGTATCATTAATATGAATAGCCACCTTATCACCCAGATTTTCAAGGGTGTTGTATTGCCGCAGATGTCTGTGTAAGATATCCTGAATAGAAGCGGAAACAAGAAAATACTGCTGACGAAGTCTGAGTGATTTTCCCTCGATATGATTATCTTCGGGGTAGAGCACTTTACTTATAGCCTCGCTCATAGCCTGCTGCTCCATTGCGCCGACATAGTCGCCGCGGTTAAAAGCAGACATATTGAATTCGGGTGCCTCGGCAGACCAAAGACGCAGTACGTTAACTGCCTTCCCGTCTTTACCTGCAACCATCATATCGTAGGCGACTGCCTTAACGGAGTTGTAGTTTTTGTGCTCAATATGATGGTATTTTCCATCCCACCACTCTTCAATATATCCGTCAAAGTTAACGGTGCGTTCAGCCGAAGGTCTTTGTTCCAGCCATACGGCACCGCCCGGAAGCCAGTTGTCGGGGAATTCGGTCTGCCAGCCTTCGGCAAGACGCTGACGGAAGATGCCGAAATCATATTTTAGACAATAACCCATCGCCGGATATCCGCCCGTTGTAAGACTATCCAAAAAACAGGCTGCAAGACGGCCAAGACCGCCATTTCCGAGACCTGCATCGGGCTCATATTCATAAAGATCTTCAAGGTTTACCTTATATGTCTTAAGAGCTGCCTTCATTTCCTCTGTAATATTAAGATTGTAAAGGGTATTTTTAAAGGAACGGCCCATCAGAAATTCCATGCTTAAATAATAGACGGTTTTTGCCTCACACTCTGCCGCACGTTTTTTAAAATCAGAGCGTTTTTCGCGCATTATATTCATAAGCACAGTAACGGCTGCTTTATAAAAAAGGTCATCACCGGCGTTTTCGGGTGTAACACCAAAATTGTGTGACAGTGTTTTTTCTATTTCTTTAGCAAGGTATTTTGCGTCGAATTTCATAAAGTAGGCTCCTTTTTTGCACTTATATAAACTTGTATATATTATAACACACTTAATATTACTATATTCACTCCGAAAATGCAAGTATGTTATATACAAAATTTGCCCAGAATTTGTTTAATATGTATAAAATAATTAAAATAAACTTCTCAATCTAGATAAAAAAACTTAAATATGCACAAATACCATAGAATATATAAGAAAAAGGCGTCTGAAAGTCAGACGCCTTTTCTCAGCAGATTTATTATTCTTCGATAATAAGCTCTTCTTCACCGCAATCGATGTAACCGTCGGGACACTCCTTACGGGTAACGAAACGGTCAATAAGAACTGCAACTCCCGCTGCCATAGCAATTACGGCAACTACACCTGTGAAGAACCAAAGAATGTGTTTCATTTTCATAGCACTAACCGTCCTGTTAAAGAGTATTGCCGATTTATATCGGGCTTATGATAATTATACTATTTTTTACCGAATATGTCAAATATTATTTATTTAAAGTATATGCAAAAAAATATGGAATTTACAGGAAACTTATGGTATAATAAATTTACTTATTTGTTTATGGAGTGAATTGTTTGTCAGACGTAATCTATAATATGGGAAATAAGGCGGACGGACGGTTTATTTACAGTGACCGTTTTAATACTACTTTTATATCTTTTCATTTTTATTTACCTCTTGACCTTGACACTATGGCAGAGGATGCGTTGTTACCGTTCCTTCTTTCGTCATGCTCTGAGAAGTATAGAGACTTTACAGAGCTTAATATTAAGCTTTTAAAACTTTATGGGGCAGAGCTATCCTGTTCGGTTTCAAAAAGCGGAGATTTTCTTCACACAAGACTTGGCATAAATGTTATTAATCCAAGCTTTGCCTATGACAATGAAAATACTGTAAATGATGCTGCATCTCTTTTGATTTCTTTGATATTTAACCCTGCTGTTTCATGCGGATCGTTTTATAAAAATGACCTTGATCGCGAAAAGAGAAAAACCGTAGAGCGTATAGAGAGCGAGATAAACAATAAGCGTAGCTATGCCAGAACAAAGCTCACAGAGCTTATGTTTGAAAACGAGGCTTACGGTAAATTTATATACGGAAACCGTGAAGAGGTTGAGAAAATTAGCGAAGCCTCGCTTTTTGATGCGTGGAAGAGATTTTTACAAAGAAGTTATATTGAACTCAATGTTATAGGAAAAGAATTGCCGACAGGTCTTTTTGAGCAGGTCAGGACAAAACTCTCCGCTGTTGACAGAAGCGGAGTATCAAATGCTTTTATAACAAAGCCACTTCAAGCGGGAGTGAGTGTAAAAAGACTTACCGAGTATATGGATGTCACTCAAGGTAAGCTTGTTATGGGCTTTAAAAGCGAGCTTTCGGGCTCTCTCAGAAAAGCCTTACCTTTGCTTCTTTTCTCCGATGTTTTTGGAGGAGGACCTTATTCCAGGCTTTTTTCCAATGTCAGAGAAAAGCAGTCGCTTTGTTACTACTGTTCAGCTGCCCAAAGAAGAAGCAAGGGCTTCGTAATAGTAGATTCAGGCGTAGATGGCACTCTCGCAGATAGGGCGGAAAGTGCAATACTTACTGAGCTTCAGGAGCTTAAAAACGGAAATCTTGAAGATTTTCGCATTAAGTCCTCGAAAAAAGCTGTTATTGATTCGCTTTTGTCCTATAACGACAGCTCAGCGGCTCTTGATATGTGGTATACAAGGGATATCGGTGAGGATGACGGCCTTACTCCTGAGGGTGCAGCTGCTCTTATTGATGCTGTAACTAAGGATGATATAATTAACGCCGCAAGAGGAATAAGCCTTCATTCTGTTTACAGACTGCTTCCCAAGGAGGTTAAGGCGTAATGAGAAGAGTTGAAAAAATTGATGAGCGCTTCGGCAAGTATACTGAAGCCCAGCTCGAATGCGGACTTAAGGTGCGTATTATGGAAAAGAAGAATTTCACTTCGGCTCACGCTGTTTTTGGTACCCGCTACGGTTCTATCGATACCTGTTTTTCAACCGACGGTGAAAACTACACCAAGGTCCCCGAGGGAATCGCACACTTTCTAGAGCATAAGCTTTTTGAAAGCGAAGATGGTGATGCTTTTTCGCGTTTTGCCGAGACGGGCGCATACTGTAATGCTTATACGACATTCGATCGAACCTGTTATCTTTTTACTTGCTCAAATAATTTTTATAAGAATCTTGAAATACTTCTTGATTTCGTTCAGTCACCATTTTTTACGGCTGAAACGGTACAAAAGGAGCAGGGAATAATCGGTCAGGAAATAAAAATGTACGACGACAGCGCAGGCTGGAGAGTTCTTTTTAATATGCTGGGTCAGATGTTTGAGAATCACCCTGTAAAAATTGATATCGCAGGAACAAGCGACTCTATAGCAAAAATTGATGACAAGCTTCTTTACGAGTGCTATAACACATTTTACAATCCTTTAAATATGTGTATTTGTATTGCAGGAAACGTTGACACAGATAAAACACTCGAGTTAATAGAAAAAAACATTAAAAACAATAAGCCTGTTAGTGTTTTCAGAAAAAGTGAGCCAGAACCGGACGGCGTAGCATCGCATTATGTAGAGCAAAAGCTTGAGGTTTCGGGACCGATTTTTTGTTACGGATACAAGGAAATATGGCCTACCCCAATAAGAACGCAGAGGGAAAAGCTGGTCGCTGAGCTTGCGCTTGAGCTTATATGCGGTGACTGCTCAAGGCTTTATAAAGAGCTTACCGACCGAGAGCTTATAAACGATGAGTTTTCAAGCGAGTATTTTTTCGGACCCGACTATTCGGTAATTTTCTTTGATGGTGAAAGCCGCGACCCCAAAGCAGTGGCTTTGGCGATAGACGAAGAGATAAAACGGATAAATCACGAAGGTATTGATGATGACCTCTTTGAAGCGGTAAAAAAATCCGCTTGGGGAGATATGGTCAGAAAATTTGAAAGCCTTGACAGCACCGTTGCGGAAATGATAGAAGGCGCATTTTACGGCGATGATATTTTTGCTACGGGCGAGCTTATAAAGCAAATAACTAAAAAAGAAATTACCGACCGACTCTGCCGACTCACATCTCGGCGTGCGGTGCTTTCGGTAATAAACAGAAAGGATTGACGGTATATGTATAATGTAACCATTTTCGGAATAGACCTTACGCTCAATCCCGTTGCCTTTACAATACCAATCGGCTCGGGTTGGACAGTTTATTGGTACGGAGTTATTATTGCGGCAGGCTTTGCCCTTGCTATGATTTACGGCTATGTTAACGCAAAACGGTACGGAATAGACCTTGACAGAATGCTGGATGTAGTGCTTGTTGCAACGCCATGCGCTATTCTCGGCGCACGCGCGTACTATATTATTTTTGACGGTAGACCGCTTACAGGCGGCATAAAGGAATTCTTCGGACTTGACGGTTCGGGCTTTTCCGGGCTTGCTATATACGGCGGTATAATAGGCGCGCTTTTTTCTGGTATTCTTATGTGCATCATAAGAAAAGTCAAGGTCACTGATATTCTTGACCTCGCTGCTGTAGCATTTCTTATCGGACAGGGTGTCGGCAGATGGGGCAATTTTATGAATCAGGAGGCCTTCGGCGGACCTACGGGAAGTAGCTTTTGGGGAATGACAAGTGAAAACGTTGTGAGAGAATTCAAGACTCTTGGCTACAGTACCGATGCCCTCGCGCATCCTTGTTTTCTTTATGAATCAATCTGGTGCCTTGTCGGAGCCGTAGTTATTCACCGCCTCAGCCGGAAGCGTCATTTTTCTGGCGAAGTAGGCCTTATGTATTGCATATGGTACGGTTTCGGTCGCGGCTTTATTGAGCTGCTTCGCACAGATAGCCTTATGATAGGAAGCCTCAGGGTATCAAGCATATTGTCCTTTACTATTTGTATAGTCGCGGTTGCACTGGTAGCTTATATTCGTATAAGAATGAACCGCAAGACTGCTGAAAGCGTATATGAGGATATGTTCCGTGATGAGCTTACGGCTACAGAGGATTATGATAATGACTTCACAGATGAAGAGGACACTGAATATAAATCCGATGAGAACGGTGAAGCTTTAGAAAAGGAGAATGAATAATGGCAAAAATTATTGACGGAAAGATAATCTCTGCTGCCGTAAAGGACAGTGTAGCGAAGGAAGTTGAACTTCTGAATAAGAGCGGTGTTACAACAGGACTTGCTGTTATAATTGTTGGCGAAGATCCAGCTTCAAAAGTATATGTCGCAAATAAAGAAAAGGCATGTGAACAGATCGGTATTAAATCTTTCAAGTTTGCGTTGCCTGCAGAAACAACAAATGAGGAATTGCTGGAGCTGATTGATAAGCTTAATAAGGATAACTCTGTTAACGGTATTCTGTGTCAGCTTCCGTTACCGAATCACCTCGATGAAAAGGCAGTTATCGAAGCTATAGATCCTATTAAAGATGTTGATGCTTTTCATCCCGTTAATGTTGGTAAAATTATGACAGGAGATTATGATTTTCTTCCTTGTACTCCGGCGGGTATTATGGAAATGCTCGAATATGAGAATATTGATGCTTCTGGCAAGACCTGTGTTGTTATCGGAAGAAGCAATATTGTTGGTAAGCCAATGGCAATGCTTCTTTTACATAAAAACGGAACAGTCACAATTTGCCACTCCAAAACAAAGAATTTGAAGGAAGTTTGTGCTTCGGCAGATATTCTTGTTGCTGCTGTCGGAAGGGCGAATTTTGTTACTGCTGATATGGTAAAGGAAGGAGCGGTTGTTATTGATGTAGGCATCAACCGAATGAGTGACGGCAAGCTGTGCGGTGATGTTAACTTTGCTGAGGTTGAGCCTAAAGTTTCTTATATTACTCCTGTGCCCGGCGGTGTGGGACCGATGACAATAGCTACACTTATGAAAAATACTTTGACCGCTGCTAAAAAGCAGAATAAAAAAATGTAATTTGTTAACGATAAGTTCATAACTTCGACTCAAAATTACAACAAGGTTAGGTTATAATCATTTCATAAACCAAGCAAAGGGGAGACCTTTAATGGATGAAAATAAAAATAACGGTGAACTTTTAGGTTTTGATTCTGCCGAAAATAATTCGGAAAAAAAAGGCTATACAGTAACTCCCGAGGGTGGGTTTTATAATACATCACAAGAGGAAAAGCCGAATTTTGATGGTATATCGGAACAAAAAATCGAGGAGTCTGCCGATTTTAAAAAGACCGAGTCAGGGGATGCTAATGTGAGCCATACTCCAGAAAGGGAAGAGCAGACTTTTTTAAACTACAGTCAGGACAGAAACTACGTTTCACCTGAGCCCCCATTCTCTTTTCGGGCAAAGCCAGTAAAGCCTAAAAGGGAGAAAAAGCATTACACTCTCACTGCGGTTATTGTAGCGGCTCTTGTTGCCGCAATAATAGGTGCGTCAGGCGGTATCGGTTCAATTATAGTTTACAACTCGATTTATGGCGATAGCTCGGGCGGCATTATAAATAAGACACCCGCAGATGTTACTCCACCCAATAATGTAAGTATTAATGTTGATGAGCTTGACACGACTGTTGTTGAGGCAGTTGCCGCTAAGGTAACGCCGAGCGTCGTCGGTATCAGAACAACGGTTTCGGTAAACAATTTCTTTTATGGAGAGCAGGAATCATCCGGTGAAGGCTCGGGTGTTGCATACACAGAGGACGGCTATATAATAACAAATTATCACGTTATTCAGGACGCTATTGAAAACAGAAGTAACTCTTCTGAGATACGTGTATTTTTGTCCTACGGTGATGAGGAAGATGGTTATGTCGCTACTGTTGTCGGCTACAACATTTCATACGACCTTGCTGTTATTAAGATAAATGTAAAAGGACTCACACCTATCTCATTTGCAGATTCTTCCGAGCTTAATGTCGGTCAGTTCGTTGTTGCTATAGGCAACCCCGGCGGACTACAGTTTATGGGCTCGGTAACATATGGTGTTATCAGCGGTCTCAACCGAATAATTTCCGACACCGGTATCGGCTCTGGGGGAGAGCTTATTCAGACTGACGCCGCAATCAACCCAGGTAATTCGGGCGGTGCGCTTGTGAATGTCAACGGCGAGCTAGTCGGCATCAATTCAAGCAAGCTTGTTTCTGAAAGCTATGAGGGTATGGGCTTTGCAATACCGTCAAACACAACCAAGGAAATTTGTGATAAAATTATTTCCAAAGAAAACGATCCCGACCCGTATCTCGGTATCACTATAAGCGAGAGATACGATGCAGAAACACTTAAGCGATACGGGTATCCCGTAGGCGCGGTTGTTTACAGTGTTGTTGAGGGAAGTCCTGCCGATGATGCCGGCATTAGAAGTGCTGATATTATAACCGAGCTTAACGGAGTTGAAATTACAGACTATACCGTTCTTTCTACGGCACTCGATACTTGTGAGCCGGGTGATACCGTTATTATAAAAATCTACAGGTCGGGAAGAACTTATAGCAGTAATATTACTATCGGCTCAAATAATTCGCAGTAATTCTTTTAAAAGGTTCTGTCTTAAGGGTATGTTCCGTAAGACAGGCCTTTTTTATATAGTGAAAGCCGACTGTTTAAATTTGTACAAATAAAACGCCGGTTTGTGAATATTATTGTTAGAAAAAGCACTTGAATATTTAATTTATTAGGAGTATAATAACACCGTTTTTAAATATTGTTTAGAGGTGTTTTATTATGAGCACGCTTTTATCTGTATCTTTGGCTTTGCTTGCGGGACTTCTGATGACCAGACTTTTCAAGCCTTTAAAGCTACCGTCGGTCACGGCATATCTTATTGCAGGAGTACTTATCGGACCTTATTGTCTCGGAGCTTTCGGTTTTGAGGGGGTCGGCTTTACTTCCCACGACGCTGTTGAAAAGCTTTCCCTTATAAGTGAGGTAGCACTCGGCTTCATTGCCTTTTCTATAGGTAATGAATTCCGTCTTGAAGACCTTAAAAAAACCGGTAAGCAGGCTTTTACAATTGGTATTATTCAAGCACTCGTTGCAACCATTTTTGTTGACCTTGCGCTTTTTGTTGTCCATCTCATTATGCCGGACAAGTTTACTCTATCGCAGGTCATTACCCTGGGTGCGATAGCAACCGCAACAGCCCCTGCAGCAACGCTTATGGTTGTCCGTCAGTACAAGGCAAAGGGACCTGTTACTCAGATGCTTCTGCCTGTTGTTGCTATAGACGATGCTATCGGTCTGGTGGTGTTTGCAATTTCCCTTGGCGCTGCAAAGGCTATAAGCACAAATCACCTTGATGTTCTCTCCATTGCCGTAGAG
>JAZQER010000038.1:0-2503 GCA_045539095.1 Acutalibacteraceae bacterium
GTATACACATCTTTGTTAGCAGGGGTACCGATTGCTGTAAAAGATAATATCTGCACGCGTGGCATAAAAACCACATGTGCTTCAAAGATGCTTGCAGATTTTGTGCCTCCATATAACGCAACTGTTATTGATAAACTTGAAAAAGCAGGGGCTATAATTCTCGGTAAGCTTAATATGGACGAATTTGCTATGGGCTCAACAGGAGAAACGTCCTATTTCGGACCTACAAAAAATCCGCATGACACAGTGCGTGTTGCGGGCGGTTCCTCAAGCGGAGCTGCGGCAGCTGTCGCTTCAGGTGAAGCGATTGTTGCACTTGGCTCTGATACAGGCGGAAGCATACGTCAACCGGCAGCGTATAATGGGCTTACAGGATTCAAACCAACTTACGGATCGGTTTCTCGTAACGGTTTGATTGCTTATGCTTCATCACTAGACCAGATAGGTCCTATAGCAAAAAATGTTGCGGACTGCGCTGCAGTTATGGATATTATCGGCGGACTCGATCCGTTAGATTCGACAACTGTATGCGATTCATTTAATTTGCTTGCTAATTTATCGAATGATATTAGGGGTATGAAGATAGCAGTTCTAAATGAGTCATTTAATGACATAGTAAACGATGATATTAAAGCCGCTAGCTTGAACGCGTCTAAGCTGTTACAGAGCTTGGGTGCAGATGTTCGGTATGTCGATATACCAATTCTCGATTATGTTGTTTCGGATTATTATATTATGGCAACTGCGGAAGCCTCTTCTAATCTTTCCCGTTTCGATGGGGTAAAATACGGATACCGCTCGAAAGATATTAACGACATAAACGAACTTTATAAAAAGACAAGAAGCGAAGGCTTCGGAAGTGAAGTTAAGAAAAGAATTATTCTTGGCACATTTGTTTTGTCAAGCGGTTATTATGATGCTTATTACCGTAAAGCGTTACAGGTTAAAAACCTTATAAAAGCGAAATTCGATGAAATTTTCAAGGAATATGATGCGGTTATCTGTCCTACAACTCCAATTACCGCGCCGAAGCTCGGTGAAGCTGCGGTTGATCCGTTAAAAATGTATTTGTCTGATATATTCACCGTGCCTGCCAATATCGCAGGGCTTCCTGCTTTGTCCGTACCTTGCAAAGCAGATAAAAATGGAATGCCGATCGGGCTTCAGATAATAGGGCAGAGGGGCTGCGATCAAAAGGTAATCAATATTGGTTATGCCTATGAGAGTGTTTCTTCTTTTCACATATGTGAGGAGGTGCGCTTATGAGTTTTGAAACAGTAATCGGTCTTGAAGTGCATGTTGAGCTTGCTACGGAATCTAAGATATTCTGCGCGTGTACAACTAAGTTTGGCGGAGAGCCGAACACCCAGTGTTGTCCAGTTTGTACAGGAATGCCGGGAACATTACCGACCCTTAACAAAAAAGTTCTTGAATATGCCATTAAAGCCGGTCTTGCACTTAACTGTGAAATTGTAAGATACAATAAGTTTGACAGAAAGAACTACTTTTATCCCGATTTACCAAAGGCATATCAGATTTCACAGCTATATTTACCCTTTGCAAGAAATGGTTTCGTAGATATTACAGTCGGAAAAAATAAAAAAACCATAGGAATTCACGAAATCCATATGGAAGAGGATGCAGGTAAGCTTATTCATTCTCCCGATACCAACGAAACATTTACTGATTACAACAGATGCGGAGTACCGTTGATTGAAATAGTTTCAAAGCCCGATTTCAGATCTTCTGATGAGGTTATCACCTATCTTGAAAAGATAAAATCAATCTTTGAATATCTAGGAATATCTGACTGCAAAATGCAGGAAGGCTCGATGCGAGCTGATGTAAATCTTTCGGTCAGACAAAAGGGAAGTGATGCTCTTGGAATAAGGACTGAAATGAAGAACCTTAACTCCTTTAGGGCAATAGAAAGGGCAATTAAATTTGAATCTGAACGTCAAATTAGTATTCTGACCTCGGGTGAAACTGTAGTACAGGAGACGAGAAGATGGGATGATGTCGAAGGCAAAAGTTATTCGATGAGGTCTAAAGAAAACTCCCAGGATTACCGATATTTTCCAGAACCTGATATTCCGCCAATTTTAGTTTCTGACGTTTTGCTGAGTCGGCTCAGTTCAGAGATGCCTGAATTTGCCGAGGCAAAGGTTGAACGTTATACAAGCGATATGCTTATCAGTAAAGCAGATGCAGAGATTATCGCTTCTTCGAAATACCTTGCTAAGCTATTTGAAGATACGGTAGATATTTGCAAAAACCCTAAAGAAGTACGATTTTGGTTGATAAATCAAATTCTTTATTTGATGAAGGATAAGAATCTTGAGCCACAAGATATAACTCTTTCGGCTGAGAAATTTGCCAACTTTGTCGATATTGTTTCTGCTGATAGAATTAACCGTCAGACAGGCAAAACAGTCTTTGAAAGGATGTTGTTTTCTGATGATGACTTTGATATTGAAAAATTTATCAAAGAGAATAGTCTTGA
>JAZQER010000039.1:0-16683 GCA_045539095.1 Acutalibacteraceae bacterium
TGAGTCGCCCAGATGTACGGACGAGTAAAGAGCTGTTTAATAAGCTCCTCATGGTAATAAGACTGATATTCCTCGGTGTAGTCGCCCTGTACGGGGTCGGAGGTGTGCCAATTAAGAGCCTCGCAGCCGTATTCGCTGACACCGATGGGGGTGTTCGGATACTTCTTGTGAAAGTTGTCGAACCACGGACCGTTCATAGAGGTGTCTCCGCCATACCAACCAAAATAATGGTTATAGGAAACAACATCGGGAATATGAACATATTCCTCATCTATGCCGCACATAGAAACACAGGCAATCGTAGTAAGTCTGGTCTTGTCCATTTCGTGAACAAGGTCATTGAGTATCTTATGATTCTCTATAAGGTCGGGGTCGGCAGCACCGCCGATTGTAATCTCATTGGAAAGTCCCCATACAACAATACTCGGGTGATTGTAATTTTGGGTGATAAGCTCCTTCATCTGAGAAATTGTATTCTCTCTGCCGTTCTTCATATGGTTTGAGATATAGGGAATTTCAGCCCAGAGGATAAGTCCCTTTTCATCGCAAAGGTCATAGAAATACTGTGCGTGCTGATAGTGTGCAAGGCGTATGGTGGTAGCGCCGACCTCCATAATAAGTTCGATATCTTCTTCATGATGCTCGGGTAAAAGCGCGTTACCTATACCCCATCTGTCCTGATGGCGAGATACGCCACGGAGAGGATATTCGCGACCGTTCAGTATAAATCCGCGCTCAGGATCTATCTCGAAGGTGCGGCAACCGAAGCGTGTTTTAACACAGTCGATTTCTTTGCTATCCTCTATAAGCTTTGCAACTGCAGTGTAAAGATAGGGGTCGGGTCTGCCGTTCCAAAGATGAACATTTTTGATTTCTAAAGTAGCCTTGGTGTCCTCGGCTACTGTTTTGGCAACTGTATTGCCATCGGCGTCAAGTATTGCAATCTCAACCTTCTGACAAAGCTGCCCGTTTGTTACAAAGGTTTCTACCATAACCTCGGCATCTTCTCCTTTTATTTCGGGAGTAACCATAATTCCCTGACCGCCGAAGTAGTCAAGGTCAAAGTGAGAATCCTCTACAGCTATAAGGCTTACATTTCTGTAAAGTCCGCCGTAGAAGGTGAAGTCTGCAGTCTGGGGATAAACGCGGTCGTTCGGAGAGTTGTCCACAGCGACAACGATAAGATTCTCAAAATCAAGCACCTCGGTGATATTTACTCTAAAGGTAGAGTATCCGCCGTCGTGGTGAGCGAGTTTTTTGCCGTTAACATATACGTCGGCAGAGGAATTAGCGCCCTCAAACTCTAAATAATACTGCTTTGCCTCGGGAAGCTCGGTCTTTACAAGCTTCTTTGCATAAAGACAGGTGCCTCTGTAATAATCATTTTCTCCGTCCTGACCGTCTATAGCATTCCAGGAATGAGGAAGGTTAACCCACACCCAATTTTCAGGCATAGTCTCAGGAATCCCCACGGTTTCCTTAGAAAACGCCCATTTAGCATTGAGACTTTGAATCTTTCTCATAAACTTATCCTCCAGTTATATTAAAATAAGGGCAAAATAAACCCATAGATTATCATTATAATTATATAATACATACACCCTTCAGTCAATATATTTACTAAAATAATTTTATGAAATAAATGTAAATTTGTGCATTATGTAGACAAAAACAATAATTTATTAAAGATAGCAAAACGCCGATGCAACCCTGCATCGGCGTAGTTTCACTTGTCAAACACATATCCGTAGTAATCGGTTTCGAGCATTCGGGCGGATATTTGGAATTTGTTGTTTATTATACTCTTATATCCACTGAGGTATTTATCTTTTTCTTCTTCACTTTCAAAGGCTTCTACTCCTTCAAAAAGAGTGAACTCTTTTGTATCGGCGCTGTACATGCCACGCTCGGTTATGAACGAACGGTCGGAGAATATAACAAGTTGATTCGCGGTCGAAAGTATATCGCTTCCCATCAGAAGTCTTGAATCATACTCGAAACCAAAAAGATTTAATATAGTAGGCAAAATATCAACCGAGTAACAATACTTATCTATAGTAGGGGCATCCTTTGTGCCCTGACAGTAAAGTATGAAATTACTCTTGTAAAGTTCAAAGGTCGTATCCACATCATGGCCAAGAAGTTCGCGCCAAGCGGCGTACTTATCAGTGCCGTCCTTTTCAAGCCCGTATGGATAGTGGTCAGGAGTTATGGCAATAACCGTCTTGTCGGCTATGCCCTCCTCGTTCAGTCGCTTAAGCAACGCTTCCATAGCTTTGTCAAGCTCGATATTGCAAGCAAAATATGCCTTAAGATTGTCCGAACAGTCGAGGTCCTTTACGGCATCCCAATTCTTGTATGCCATCATATTACCAACCTTGGTATAGTTAAGATGTCCGCTAACCGTCATATAATAAGCGTGGAACTGCTCGCCTGAGGAAATATAATCGCCAATAGACGCGTTTATCATTTCAAGGTCCGACTGTGGCCACTGCTTTGTTATTCCTTCCAGTCCGTTTCCTACCGCCTTATATGTATATCCCATATTAGGATGAGAAACGTCTCTGCTGTAATAATCATAGGTGTTATTATGGTAAGCCCAGGTATTTTTAACACCTATACTTCTAAACATATTGCCTAAGCAAAATGGCATATAATTGTTTCCCGAACGGTAAAAACTCCACACGCCCGATTTCGGAATTAGCCCTGTACAGTGGGTATATTCTCCGTCAGAGGTCGAAACGCCCCAGATGGGTGTATAGAAATTCGTAAACTTAAAGCCCTCCTGACTCATTTTATAAAGGGTGGGGGTAAGCACGGGGTCAACCGCATAGGGCGAAAAGCCCTCGGCGGTAATAGTTATAAGGTTATATCCCTCATACATACCCGTATATTTATTCTTATTTGTCGGTGTTTTTTCGGCAAAATAAGAATTAAGCGTCTGCAGAGTTTTGTCCTTTTCATTTTCATTAAGCCCCTCAAAGTCGATATCCATAACATTCGGAGAGGTGTCTATTGCATCTTCTTCGGGTATGACGGGATTTTCATCAGGCTTATACTCTTCTTCGATCTGAAGCTTCTGATCTATTCCGAATAGGTTGTATTTAACATCAAGCGCCTCGGTATAAAGGAGCCCGAATTCTTTTGCCGAAAGATTCGGGTCAAAGGTTCCTGACTGAATAACTGCCAAAGAGGGTATTGCCGAAATGATGAATGGAGTCACTACACCGATAATAACGGCAAACACAGCCAACACTGCAGAAAATGCGCGGTTTTTTCCGTAAAAAACAATACGCCTTTTAAATACAAACAGAAGCACTATCGGCACAGCAAGCAACAATATAGCAGGAATGCCCGTAACTAGAGCAGAGAGAGTGTTTTCAAGTATTCCATCCTCGAGTATCTGGGTTGCGCCTCCGTTAAAAAAGGAGAATATTATCATATACTTTCCAAAAAAGCCGTGATAAACCGCCTGAACGGCACAGATAAGAAAGGTGAGACTAATTGATACTATTGTACCGATAAAGCCTGCTTTTTTGCCAAACAATCTGCCAAGAGCCGCCACCATAAGCACCGGTACTGCGGCAAATATGCACATAAACAGAAGACCCCATCCAAAAAACGGTCTGGAGGTAAAGATCCGAACAATGAGTTCCATATATATTATTGATAAAAAGTTAAAGACATTTCCGTTAAATTTAAAGTCCTTTGCATGTGTCATAAACATCACCAAGGTAAATTATATTATATACGGTAAGCGATGTCAATCGGTCGAATTATTACGAATTTTTAACTTTTTTGCAGTCTTATTTCAAAATCAAGTATTCTAACCGTTTCTTTACTTATATGCACCGCAGGTCTTTCATCCTTAAAAGAAATCTCTCTTATTGCTTCCCAGCTTTTACACATTCCTAAAAATACCGCTGTGATGCAAGAAAGCACCACTGCGGTCATAACTGCAGATCTCAGAAATGTCCTTATCGCTTTATTATTCCTTTTCATATTTACCCCATCGTATTTAATAAGCTTACAATTGCATTACCGACAAGTTCGGCTGAGTATTCCGCTTCGCTTAGCAGATTTGAGTCTGTTCCGACCTCGAGCAGTATTGACCCTGTAGTAAGATTCTGGTTGTATAGTTTCGACGCCAGCACCATAGGACGGGCAAGCCCCGGATACATTGCCTCCATAGTCTGCTGAAGCCTTGCGGCAAGGCGGAAGTTTTCTTTCCAATTCGGGAAATTTTTGACCGTACCGCTTTGGCTTCCCATACAAAGCATCACCTGAGCCGCTTCTTTGCCGTTTATCTCTTTAACAGGCCGCACTCGGTCGGTGTCGTTCAGCGCTATTGAGTCTCTGTGAATATCTATCACTATTTTTATTGACGGATACTTTGAAAGATATTCCTTTATTGTCACCTCTGACCGAGAATAGCTTCCCGTATAGGCAGGATAATCGTGCTGCGTCTTATCGTGAATTACACCTATACCGGCAGATTTCAATTTTGAGGCTATAATATCACCTATGTGAGTAACATTTTTTGTATTATCGGTCGTTCGGCTCGCATCTGTTGAGGTATAATAATCACGGTCCTCGCTCATATAACATTCGGTTGCATGGGTATGTATTATCAATACCTCGGGCTCGGAAGATTTATTTATCTTTATATTGAGCTTTGCTGAAAGCTCTGTTTTGAGGTCAACGGTAAGTCCTGAAGTGTTTTTCATATACACATTGTTATAGGAATATTTTGCCGAGTATGGCGAGATAAACTGTTCTACTATTTTACCTGTCGCCTGAGAGGATGCGGACGCTTCTACCGATTCTGATTCGCTAGAGTTTTCTTCTTTGGAAACTACCGCTTCTGAGCTATCTTCTTTGGACGGAGTATCACTTGTCAGACCGTTAAATATTTCTTCAAAAAGGTTGTCGTTTGACGTATCCACGGTATTTTGACCACTAAGGATAATATCATCAGAAGCGGCATTTTCTATCATAAACCCGAATTCTCCTGTTATTGCAGTCATAAACGCAATAATAAGGGTCAGTATTACGGGCAGAGCATTTTCAATCTGTCGCAAGGACATCACCTCATACAAAGTATATGAGCAAAACCTCTATATTAGACCCATAATATCCTCTATCGAAAGACTCTTCTGAAGGCAAAGATTTACGCTGACCGCTATCATCTCTGCCGCCCTGTCTATCATCATATCTATTTCTTTGGGTGTGACTATCATATCGGGTATATCACCGCTGACCGTTCCGCCTGCATCGACAAGCATAGTTTTTACGTCCACGACTGTCGGTACTCCGATAGCGATAACGGGGACACCTAGCCTTTTTTCGTTTATCTCCATTCGGGCATTTCCCACCCCCGCCCCCGGACTTATGCCTGTGTCACACATCTGTACAGTGCAACCAAGCCTGCCAAGGCTTCTTGCCGCAAGCGCATCTATAACTATAACCGCAGAGGGTTCTATTCTATCGACTGTGCCGAGTATTATTTCTCCTGTTTCTATGCCCGTCTGTCCAAGCACCCCCGGAGCGAGTACTGATACCGGCATTAATCCGCCGAGCCCAAGCTCACGGCCGAGCTCTCGAGAGATATGCCTGGTGGCAATTATTCTGCTTGCAACCCTCGGACCGAGCGAATCTGGGGTTATATCTGTATTCCCGAGCCCTGCCACAAGCACTGAGCGAATACCTCTCGGCAAAAGTCTTTTAAGCTCTCGCGCCATACACCCTGCCGCCGCCTTGTCAAGTCCCGCATTTTTTGTGAATCGTGGAACCTGAAGTGTTATATATTTACCTATAGGTTTGCCTAGTTTGCGTCTAGCATTATCACTTTCAATTTCCATCCGTGTGACTGTGACATTCCCGCTTGTTTCCTCGTCAATCGTCACTCCGTCTATGCTTTTTTTCGCAATTTCCGCCCTTTCAAGGGCTAGATCGGTGCGGATATTCATTTTATCACCTTTATTTTTTAAAAAAATCTTGCAATTTGGGGAACAGTGTGTTATTATAACAGTTGCTCTAATCTTAATTTAGGAGGTGTCACAATATGCCGAATATCAAATCCGCTAAGAAACGCGTATTAATTAGTGCTGCTAATTACGAGCGCAACAAGGCATACCGTTCAGGTCTTAAGACCGCTGTCAAGAAGGCAAATGCCGCTATCGAGACCGGTGCTGCAGACGCTGATGTTGCTGTAAAGGCTGCCGTTAAGAAGATTGACCAAGCTTGTGCTAAGGGAATTCTTCACAAGAACACCGCAGGCAGAAAGAAGTCTGCTCTTGTCAGCCGTCTTAATAAAGCTCAGTAATTTTTTTAAATAACAGACTTCGCACTAAAAGTGCGAAGTCTGTAAGAGCTTTATGAAATTACATAACAAGGTTGTCTTCGGCACCACGTTTAGTGTGTGTCGATTTTTCTTTTTATATACAACAAACCGCCGTTCGATTTTTGAACGGCGGTTTTCCGTTTAATCTGAATACTTCATCGCTTGGGTAAACTTTTTATTCTTTCCGAGAAGTGAAATCATATTGTTTATTGAAGTAACAAGATTTGTACATTCATCCATATACTCGATTGCGGCTTTAAAGCGATCCTCATTCTTACCGATAGCCGCCGAAAGAAGCGCTACAACAGCGGTGGAAGTTGCATTATCTCCCTGAACAAACATCTCAAGTAACATATCAATAAGCTTTTTGGTCGCTTTTTTGTTTCCCGCTTCGAGGGTTGCTCTTATCTCCGGCACAAAATATGCGGTCATAAAATCAAGATAAAGATACTTGCCCTTTACCTCAACCTGTTCCTTATACTTATCCTTAACAGAGGGGTAAACAGCAAGGAGCTTAGAAGTTAGTGTTGTTACCGTAACATTGTCACCCTTATTCGCAGTAGGAAGCTCGATGCCTGAAGCATTAACATTGCGTTTTGCCTTAACGCCAAGTTTCTTCTTTAGGGTATCAACAAAATCCATACCAACGCTTACAGCGTCGCGTTCAAGCTGACCGTCATCAAAAAGATAGCTTGAAATAATAGCGTAATCTCCTAACTTTCCGTCCTCGATATCTGCGCTGAGAAGATTATATACCTGCCTTCCTTCATCATACTCGATCTTTACCGATACTTTCTCATTTGTGAAGGTCTCACCCTCTGCTTTAAATCCGTTTTCCTCAAAAAAAGGATTCATCTCTTCAATGACGGTTCCGTAATATCTGTTATCCAAATTTTTCACTCCGTTATCATTTTCTAATTCACTATTTTAACATATATTTCCCTGTTTGTCACTAAAAAAATCAAATTTGCCAATCTATAGGCTTCTGTCCTGTTGAAATAAGTATTTCATTACATTTTGAAAAGTGTTTGCAACCGAAAAATCCGTTATAAGCGGACAGAGGGCTCGGATGGACGGTGACAAGCTTTCTGTGAATGGGATTTTTTATTAATTCGGCTTTATTTCTGGCGTTGGCTCCCCAAAGCAGAAAAACTATCGGGGTCTGCTTTTTATCAAGCTCTGCTATCACGCGGTCGGTGAATTTTTCCCATCCCATACCCTTGTGGGAATTGGGGCTTGCCTCGCGAACAGTCAATACTGTGTTTAAAAGCAGCACACCTTGCTCTGCCCAAGCCGTCAGCTCACCGTGGTCGGGAATTCTAAATCCGACATCGCTCTTTAACTCTTTAAATATATTTTTAAGGCTGGGCGGCGGCTCTATTCCGCGCTTTACCGAAAAGCACATTCCGTGTGCCTGACCCTCTCCGTGGTATGGATCCTGACCGATTATCACGACCCTTGTATTCTCAAAAGAAGATGTCTTTAAGGCATTGAAAATATCGTGCATATTGGGGTATATACGACTGGTACTATATTCCTTTTTAAGAAACTCGCGAAGCTCAAGATAATATGGCTTTGAAAACTCATCACTTAGTATATTATCCCAATCGTTGCCAAGACGGACCATAATCACCACCCCTTTTATAGAATAATACCAAATATTTATTAAAAATTCAAGAAGTAGACGATTCTTTATATTTAATATCCGTTGCCGTAAGGCAACACCGAAATTCTGCATTCTAAATTAAAAAAGCAGGAGTCGCTCGGGTGACTAAGCACCGTCGCAACTCCCGCTAAAAAGGGGGGCTGGGTTATTTGGGAATAAGAATTCTATACTCAATAAAACTGTCCGTCTCCTTTTGCTCGGTAACGGCATTATATCCCGTTTGCCGCATCGTGTTGACTATTTTTGAAAGAGAGTTTGCAAACAGTCTGACATCGCTGACCGAGCCTTTTCTGATGGGAGTCGGCGGCTCGGGTTTTGGCTGTGGCTTTGGATTAAGAATCTCATCAACATATTTTTCCGACTCGGTAAGGGTCAGCTGTTCTGCTATTATATGATCAAGGGCAGAACTACGCTTTTCTTCGGGAAGCCTCAGCAATGCTCTTGCATGGCGCTCGGTGAGACGCGCCGCTTCAAGACGGCGACGGATATTCATATCCAGCTTTAAAAGTCTTAATTTGTTTGAAAGGGTCGACTCAGCAAGTCCCAATCTCTCGGCAACCTCAACACGGGTAAGTCCGTAGACTGTCAGCAGTCGGTTTATCCCTTCCGCCTCCTCAAACACTGACAGGTCTGTGCGCTGAAGATTTTCTATTATGGTTATATAAGCAGCACTCATGCCGTCGGTGTGTTTTATTATGCAAGGCACCTTTTTCAGCCCTATAAGCTTTGCGGCTCGAAGCCGTCTTTCACCCGCAATAAGCTCGTACATCCCCTTGCTTTCCAGGCGCACAAGCAACGGTTGTATTATACCGCTTGTCCGTATGCTTTCCGCCAATTTTTCGAGCTCATATTGGTCAAAATGCCGTCGAGGTTGAGACGGGCTCGGAAGTATTTGAGAAACCTTTATATAGGAAAGTTTTGAATCGTTCAAGAGTTCTCCTCCCTTCGTTTATAATTATAAGGGACAAACACCGTTTACGCCACAAAAACCGCTCGACAGAAAATTCCCGTAAAGGAAAACAACCGCTATCACTATAGCGGTTGTTTTGATATTTTTGCCGATATTCTGGGATACTTTGGCGGAGTTTGCGATATCTTTTTTGTGATAACAAAGGTTCGCGTTTCCTCTCCCGTTAAGGTTTCGGCAGTAATTCTTCCTTTGTCGCCGCCGAGTATAGAGGCTGCCTTCTTTGCCTCGCTGAGTTCCTCTGTAGCAGAAGGTCCCTTCATAGAGCAGAAGATTCCGCCAACCTTACAAAGGGGCAGACAATATTCATAAAGGATGCGAAGCCCGGCTACCGCTCTTGCGGTAACTAAATCGTATTGCTCGCGATATGCGGCAACCTTGCCCGCTTCCTCAGCACGCATATGCACCGTGCGAGCGGAAAGACCGAGGGCTGAAAGCACCTCGTTTAAGAAAACGAGTCTTTTATTCAGTCCGTCAAGTAGTGTAAGGTCAATATCCGGACGGAAGATTTTAAGCACCATACCCGGAAAGCCCGCTCCTGTGCCAACATCGATGACTCTGGCTCCTTCGGGTAGATCTACCTGCTTTAAGAGTAGGGCACAGTCAAGAAAATGCTTTATTACTATTCCCTCGGGGTCGGTTATGGCGGTCAGGTTTATCTTCTCGTTCCACTCGACCAGCAACTCGGCATACTTTTGAAGCCGTTCGAGGACTGTATCATCGTATTTTATTCCGTTTTTATCCAGAACAGCGGTCATTAGTTCAAAGGGATATTTCATAATTAAAAACTCCGTTTTTTAATTAATGAATAACGAATAGTACATGTGTGCTTCGCACTATTTAATTACGATACGAAACCTTTTGTTTTTCGTATCGTAATTATGTTTTGTTCCCGTAGGGAACACCGAAATTATTCATTATTCATTCTTAATTATTCATTTTGTTTTCCTGTTTTTCTCGAGCCAAATATTCAGCACAGAAACGTCCGACGGACTGACTCCCGAAATACGGGAAGCCTGACCGACATTTGACGGGCAGACTTTTTGAAGTTTTTCCCTAGCTTCAAGTCGCAACCCTTCTATCTCGGAATAGTCAATATCAGAAGGAATACGGCGATTTTCGAGCTTTAACATATCCTCGACCTGTGATTGCTGTCTTTTGATATAGCCCTCATATTTTATTTCGGTCTCTGCCTTTTCGGCTACCTCATACGGGAGACTCGGTCTGTCCTTATCAAACTCGGCAAGGTCGAAATAAGACACCTCGGGGCGTTTTATAAGCTCGCTCATCTTAATTCCCGTCGAAAGCGGTGTTGTGCCGAGCGAAGAAAGCTTTTCGTTCAGCTTTTCGCTTGGGGCAACGGTAAGGCGGCTGATGCGCTCGATTTCTGCCTCTTTTTGCGCCTTTCGCATTAGGAACTTATTATATGTTTCCTCGTCAATAAGTCCTATTTCTCTGCCTATCGGCATAAGTCGCTCATCGGCGTTATCCTGACGCAGAAGCAGTCTGTACTCGCTTCGCGAGGTCATCATGCGGTAGGGGTCCGAGCAGCCCTTGGTGACAAGGTCATCAATAAGGGTGCCGATGTAGGACGAGGCGCGCGACAGGACGATAGGCTCCTGTCCCATATTTTTTCTCGCGGCATTGACTCCTGCAATAAGCCCTTGCGCGGCGGCTTCCTCGTAACCCGAAGAGCCGTTGAACTGACCCGCGCCGTAAAGACCGTCGTGATCCTTGAATTCAAGTGAAGGCTTTAATGCCTGCGGATCTACACAGTCATATTCAATAGCGTAAGCGTTACGCATTATTTCTACATTCTCAAGACCGGGAATAGAATGGTATATCTCTATCTGTACCTCTTCGGGCAGCGAAGAGGACATTCCCTGAAGGTACATTTCTTCGGTATCTGCACCGCAAGGTTCGATAAAGAGCTGATGGCGCTTTTTATCGGCAAAACGGACTATCTTATCCTCAATAGATGGACAGTATCTCGGTCCCACACCCTCAATAACTCCCGAATAGAGAGGAGATCGGTGGAGATTATCTAAAATGACCTGCTTGGTCTTATCATTTGTATAGCTGACGTGGCAGACGACCGAGTTTTCCTTTACATTTTCGGTGCGATAGGAGAAAGGAACAACCCTCTCATCGCCCGATTGTACCTCAAGTGACGAAAAATCGATAGATGAGCGCAGCACACGTGCCGGCGTACCCGTTTTGAAACGTCGGAGCGGTATGCCGAGCTTTAGAAGTGCGTCGCTTAACCCCTCTGCAGCGAACATTCCGTCAGGACCACCGCTGTAGTTTACCTCGCCTACGAAAATCTTTCCTGCAAGGAAGGTGCCCGTCGCAAGAATTACGGTTTTTGATATGTATTCTGCACCAAGACGGGTAACGCAATGCCAACCGTCGTCATCTCTCCATAAATCGACGACCTCTGCTTGTTTAGTTAAAAGATTCTCCTGTTTTTCGACAGTGTGCTTCATAAGGGCGGTATATGCCTTGCGATCTATCTGTGCACGAAGTGAATGTACCGCGGGGCCTTTGCCGAGGTTTAGCATACGGCTCTGAAGCATGGTCTTATCGGCAGCAACACCCATCTCGCCGCCGAGAGCATCTATCTCTCGGACAAGGTGACCCTTTGCCGTTCCGCCAATCGACGGATTGCAGGGCAGATTTCCTACAGAATCAAGATTTATGGCAAACATTACGGTCTTTTGTCCGAGTCGAGCCGAAGCCAGTGCCGCTTCAATTCCCGCGTGGCCCGCGCCGATGACCGCAACATCAATATTTCCTGCAAAATAGTTCATTTTATCCTACTTTCCTACACAGAATCTTCTGAACACCTCATCGGCGACCTCGTTTGTAACTCGTTTGCCGTCAAGGGTGTAAAGTAAACTCAGAGCATCGTCAACACAAACACCAACGGCATCTATCGTATAGCCTCCGACAAGCAGCATTTTTGCCTCTTTTACACAGCCGAGAGCCTTATCAGCAAGATCACGCTGGCGCTCATTTAAAATTACCGCAGAGGCTGAGTCTATATCAGCTATTCCGACTAGCTCCTCTATCGTCTTAATGAGTTCTTCCTTGCCAGTTCCCTCTTTGGCAGAGATTTTAACCATCCTGAATCCGTCGGGTATTCGGATTACAGCTGCCTTATCAGTTTTGTTAAGCAGTACTAAGCTCTTTTTATCCTTTATAAGAGAAAGAATTTCTTTATCGTTTTCGTCAAGCGGCTCTGATGCATCGAAAACAGCTAATATAAGCTGTGCCGTGTCGATTCGTGACTTCGCAAGTTCAACTCCCACCGATTCAACCGTGTCTGATGATGAATGTATACCCGCCGTGTCAGCAAGTGCGAGGGTCAATTTTCCACATTTTATTCTTTCCTCAATAACATCACGTGTTGTTCCTGCAATATCGGTAACAATAGAGCGTTGCTCACCGACAAGAAGATTCATAAGAGTGCTTTTTCCAACATTTGGTTTGCCGACGATAGCGGTTTTAATGCCATCACGGATAATCTTTCCGCTTTCGTAGGTTGAAAGAAGCTTTTTAAGTATATCTTCCGCTTCCAAAAGGAGCGTTTCGAAGGCCTCAGGCTGAAGCTCGGGCAGATCTTCGTCCGGATAATCGCTGTATGCGGCGAAATTTGCCGCAAGGGTTATAAGGGCATTTTCAGCCTTTTCAATCTCTTTTGATATCCGCCCGCTCTTTGCGGCAAGATGCATTTTTAACTCCTGTTCGCTCTTTGAGGATATAAGACCCATAACGCTCTCGGCTTCGGCAAGGTCGAGCTTTCCGTTTAAAAAGGCGCGCTTTGTAAATTCGCCAGGCTCCGCAAGAGAAGCTCCAGCAGAAAGCACTGCACGAAGAACAAGAGACAGCACAACCGAGCCACCGTGGCAAGAGATTTCAACCGTGTCCTCGCCCGTATAGCTATGAGGAGCGCAAAAACGGGTCACTACCGCTTCGTCAAGAGGCTCATCCCCTCTGTAGACGTGACCGAAAAGGGCAGAATATCCCGAAAGGGAGGAAACGGTTTTTCCGTTTACATTTTTAAAAACGCGGTCGGCAATAAGAGCTGAATCGTCTCCCGAAATTCGCACAATTCCAATACCGCCCTCGCCGAGCGGAGTCGAAATAGCGGCTATTGTCTTTTCTGCCATATCAGTCACCTATCTTTCTAGCTAATAATTTTAACACACATGCAAAACTTTGGCAATAATAATATTTGTATCTCCAAAAGGAAAAGCCACGGATATCCGTGGCTTTAATTTTAATCCGTTACTCCCAAATTAACAACGATTATATCGTCAAGCTCTTCTATATAGCCTTTTTCGGGATAGGTCGGCATATTCTTGGAATGTTCAACCGCTCTCGTCGCCTCTTCCTCATTAGGGTGAATCAGTTTATCATACTCCTGAAACTCAAAAAGTTGGAAGGTAGCGTCCGAGGTCTTATCGCCAAGGAATCTTACAGAAGAAACTATCGGGGATTCACCTATCTCCACCTGCATTACCTCTGCGTCCCACGACATCAAAAAAGAATCATAATTTCTGTTTACAAAGCAAACGGGCTTTTCATTAACGGAATATTCCGAATAGAGCTCTGTTGCAATGTTATGAATTGCGTAAACGTTCTTCTGATAATTCGCATAATCCTTGTAAAACCAAAGATTTATATCCTTTAGCTGGAGCAACACAAGCAAAGACAGCGCCACAGAGACAACTCCCTTTATAAAAGCTTTATCTCCGATAGCGAGGAAGAGCAAAAGCGCCGTTCCGGAAATGAAAAGATTAAAGGGCTGACACGCTCTATAATGCAAATTGCCTTGAATTATGTTGGTGACTATCAAAAATGCGCCGAAGCCAATGCCGAGCAAAAGAACAATCGGTCTCTTTTTCCTTATAATAAACCACAAAACAAGAGCTATGAAAATAAGCACGCAAACCGCAAACTCAACCGTAAAAAGAAGATTGGGATTAAACAGCTTCTTTAAAATATTCTTTATAGCATTCAGCTTTGAGGCGTCAGACGTAAAGATATTATAACGCGGGTATGCGGGGTTGTGTGTTAAAACTTGCACAAGCTTAACAAGGGCATAGTATAAAGCAAATGCCACCCCAAGAATTGCCGCAAGTATCATACCGTGTGCAAAAACTTCATTTGTTTTGTAATCTTTAAAACAGCAAAGAAATATAAAAAGCATCAGCACAAGGCAAATATAAACCGCGTTAAAGGTTTCATAGCTTCCGATAGCAACAAAAAGGAACGCTCCCGCTAAAACAACGTCCTGCACCTTTTTCGTTTCGATAAAAGAAAGACCGAAAACCAATCCAAGAGGTGCGCAAAGGTATGAAAGTGACGTTACTACAACGTCAATATCGTAAATAAATTTAAATGCGAGAATTGGGTAAGAAATATAAAGCCCAAAAAATATAAGCTTTTGGCACACGTTAAATTTCTTGCCGACTGAAACTTCAAACAGAGCAATCAGCACAACGGCAGACGACGCCATCAAAAGGGCAGAAATAAAGTTATTGAGAAAAGGAACGACGTCAACCAATCCGCAGATATAATAAAGCGCAACGTGAAGCAGTCTTCCCTGCTGAATCATATTAGCATAGCTGTCCTGTGAAAAATCAAGATAATAGCGTGAGCCAAAATCATCGATTCCCATTGAAAAATGCGAAAATGTGAAGCCATAAGCAGCAACTGTCAGAATCAATATGCCCAAGAGATATATCTTATTGTCGAATGACTCTCTGAGGTGAGATAAGACAGACTGTTTCCACTCAATCCTATTTTTCATTTTCTCTTCCTTTCTTTCTGAAAACAAAAAGTTTACTGAAAATATAGTTCAAAATTATAACGATAAGGCTGACTGCCGCCTTTGCGCCGAAGCCCTTGATACCGAATAGGTCGAAATTGAAGCCAATGGCATAGAGCAGGGTCGGAAGCAAGATCTCGACTATACCCGAAATTACACGCGAGCCATAAAATGAGACTGCCTCGCGAAATACTGCAGCAAAGCCCTTTTTCTTGCTTCTAAAAACGAATATCTTATTTGTGATAAAAGCAAAAGTAACGGCGACCACCCAAGCTACAGCGTTTGAAAGAGTCATATCAGCCGATAAAAATTCGACCAACACCGTGTAGACAACAAAATTGACAATAGTCGTAGCAACGCCAAAGACGAGATACATTATTATCTCTTTATATTTTTTAAAAAGTTCTACTATCTTTTTCATTATTTTTCTTCACCGTCGAGGTATTCCTTAGTTATAAAAACCGGACGTTTTTTACCCTCGATATAAATTTTAGATATATACTGTCCGATAACGCCGAGAGCAAGAAGCTGAATCCCTCCAATAAGAAGTATCAGCACCACCATTGTAGCATAACCCGGTATATCTATACCGAAGAAAAGTTTCTGTATTATAACAACTATCATATATATGAGAGAAAATACAGAGCACACACCGCCGATATATGCAGAAACCTTAAGAGGCACTGTTGTAAATGCAGTTATTCCTTCAATTGCATATTTAAGAAGTTTTCTGAAAGACCAAGAGGTCTTTCCAGCCTGACGCTCTTCGGCAACATAGGGCATAAAATAGGTGTTGAAGCCGACCCAGGAGAAGATCCCCTTGGAAAAACGGAAATATTCCTTCATCTCGAGCACGGCATCCACCACATAGTGGCGGAAGGTTCGAAAATCGCTCGCTCCCGAGCGGAAATCGATCTCACACATGGCGTTGATAAGCTTGTAAAAGCTCTTTTTGAAAAAGCCGAGCACCTTGCCCTCGTTTCGATCCTTCTGGAACATGGCAACGCTGTCATACTCCTCGTTTTTCTCCAAAAAGTCGACCATCTCGACCACAAGCTCGGGTCTTTGCTGGAGGTCGGCATCGATTATGGTGACGTACTCTCCTTTTGCCTTTCCGAGGCCTGCATACATAGCCGCCTCCTTGCCGAAGTTTCGGGAGAAGTTGAGGATCTTAACACGCTTGTCCTTTTCATAAAGCTTTTTAAGCTCATTCCAGGTATTGTCACGGCTTCCGTCGTTTATGAAGATCATTTCATAATTATCAAAATGCCCCTCAAAGGCCTTGAGCGTCTCGTCATAAAAGGCGGCAACGTTCTGCTCTTCATTGTAGCAGGGGATGACTAATGATAGCTTTAAATTTTCCATTTTTATCACTTACCTAAAATAGAATTTATTCCGTAATACCTCGCCATTTCCTCATTCGTCCAGAAATTGACGTCATTTTTGTTCAGATAATAGGAGACGGGGTTGTATTTTGTTTCGCCCTTTACCGAGGGCACGACGACATCGGTGATCCCCTCTTCCTTGCAGGAGCGGATATACCTCTCGTTTTGTTCGATCTTCTCATAGGTCACGTATATATCGTTGACTCCGAGCAGGACGTTATACAGAGTCAGAAGCATCAAAACACCGATGACAGCGACAAACAGCGTCTTATATTCACTCGAGAAAAGCTCCGACAGAAGGAGTGCGTCGGCAACAACGAGACAGACGGTCGCCGCGACCATGCAACGCTCGGGATAATAGTCTGCAACGGTCATCATAAAGTTTGAGAACACCGAGCCGAGGAAGAAGATGACCGAAAGGATAGTACTCCTGACGTCAGACCTTTTCATCAGAGCGATGACGAGCAGGACTACAAATGCGATAAG
>JAZQER010000040.1:0-9167 GCA_045539095.1 Acutalibacteraceae bacterium
CTACTGCATTTAAAAAGAATGAATGACATCTCAATCGAACCGTAACAGTTCAGATTTGGGATGTCATTCATTGTGGAGGCACCACCCGGATTTGAACCGGGGCGTAAAGGTTTTGCAGACCTCTGCCTTACCACTTGGCTATGGTGCCATATTCAGATTTTCTTTAAAGAAAGGACGCTTAAAGGATTTTTAAGCGTCCTTTTGGTTGGAGCGGATTACGAGGCTCGAACTCGCTACCTCCACCTTGGCAAGGTGGCGCTCTACCAGATGAGCTAAATCCGCATATAAATGGTGCCTCCGATCGGAATCGAACCAATGACACGGGGATTTTCAGTCCCCTGCTCTACCAACTGAGCTACAGAGGCAAAATTGGCGACCTGGATGGGGCTCGAACCCACGACCTCTAGCGTGACAGGCTAGCGTTCTAACCAACTGAACTACCAGGCCAAATGGTGGGGACAACAGGGCTCGAACCTGTGACCCTCTGCTTGTAAGGCAGATGCTCTTCCAGCTGAGCTATACCCCCATTTTGCTCTCCATCACTGTTTCGTGATTTCCAGCGGCAAGTGATATATTACCACAACTAAACCCAATTGTCAACACTTATTTTTAAATTTTTTGAAGAAAATTTAAAATTTCTTTTTTGGAGAATTTATAGCATTTATCACAGAAATGACAATTCACCTCAAGCTCAGGCATTTCCTCTGCCATCTGTGTTAGTTCTTCCCTACCTAGAGAGATTATTGCCTTAGAAACTCTGTCTCTGCTACAGTTACATTTATACTCTATTTCTTGTTCATAAAGAACCTCAACATCAAACTTTTTAAGTGCATCCCTTACAATTTCTTCAGGGGTCATTCCTGAATCCAACATAGTAGTAACGGGCTTCATTTCTTTTATGCTCTCTTCGAGCTTATCAATTGTTGAATCCTCGGCAGCGGGTAAAAGCTGAATTATATATCCGCCTGCGGCACGTACAGTAAGGTCGGGATTAACCAAAACACCAAGGGCGCATACCGTAGGAATCTGCTCGCTCATTGCATAGTATGAGGTTATATCCTCAGCAATCTCACCAGAAACAAGCGGAACGGATCCGCTGAAGGGTTCTTTAAGGCCGAGATCCTTAAGGACGTACAGAAGTCCGTCTTTACCGACTGCGCCGCCTACATCAAGCTTACCGTTTTGATTAAGAGGAAGCTCTACAACGGGGTTCTGTACATAACCGCGTACATTTCCGTTATAGTCAGATACGGCAATAAGCGAGCCTGTAGGACCGCCGCCTGCAATTTTTAGTGTTATAGAATCATCCTTGCCTTTGAGCATATTACCCATCATTGATGATGCCGTCAAAAGTCTTCCTAATGCAGCAGTAACTACAGCAGAGGTTGAGTGAATCTGTTCAGCCTTTGCAACAATATCTGTTGTATCAACAGCGGTTGCCATTACCTGACCGCAAGAGGTTATACATCTAATTAACTTACCCATTATTTTTCCTTCTTGTAATATAAATATTTCGTTCAGAATTATTTTTCGGTTCCGAAAAGGTATTTTCCCCATATACCGCTAATAGCTCAAGTCCGCATTCTGACAGCGCTAGGCGTACCTCATTATCGGTATAGGCTCTCTCCTTAAACTTTTCTAAGTATTCCTCAGTTTTAAATAATCCTGTTCTTCTTAGAAAATCAAGATGCACCGTGACGGTATTATCGGCCTCGTTATAAGAATTAGTCCAGATGCACCGAACGTTTTTATTTTTCAGCCTGAAGCTGTTATTTCCGAGGACATTCTTATGTTTATATGGTGTATTAAGATCGAATATAAAAAGTCTTTCAGGCTCTAAAAATAATGCAACATTTGCTATAGCCTTTTTAAACTTTTCATAATCTGTTATATGATTGAGGCTGTCAAGCATACATACGGCACCGTCTACAGTTCCATAAAGCTCTAATTCCTCGGCAGGCTGACAGATATACATTACGGGGTTCTCAAGAGTTGAATTTTTCTCAACGGCAATATTCAGCATATCCTCAGATTTATCTACCCCAATGACTTCGATATCTCTTTTTGCAAACTCTACTGAAAAATTGCCGGTCCCACAAGCCAAATCAAGCAAAAGCGACGGTTTACGATCAAATTTCTCAAACAAGCTGAGAATGTATACAGCCCTCTCACGGTACTTTACATCCCTTGTAAAATCATCATAGAATAACGAAAAAATATTATAACTGCTCATTTTTTCCTGCTAACATTCTTTCAAAATAATCCTTATCAGCTGCCATAGCGCGTTTTACTCGACTTACAGTAGCACTGCTAGCGCCCGTCTCATCAACTATTTCAGTATAAACCTTATTCTCTGAAAGTAGTTTAGCTACATAAAGACGCTGAGCAATAAGTTGAGTCTCCTTTTCGGTGAGCAAGGTTTTGAAAAAAAACTGAGCCTCCTCATGTGTCCTGATATCCAAAGCCGTCTTGTATAACAGTTCTAACGCTGCTTCTGTTTTCCTGTCCATTAGTTTCTCCTCCTCTATTGCTCTGAAACACTTTTAAAATATTCCAAAGCTTCATTAAACTGTGAGTCTATCATTTCTCGCTTTGATTCAATAGATAGCTCGCTTATTGCAATATTAAGAATTTCGTTTTTACAAACTTCGCTTTTACCCATAATAAGTCCCAGCAAATCCTTAAGGTCACTACCGCCCAAAGCAGATACCGTATCACAGTACCTTGCCGATTCAACGGTTATTTTGCCAATAACGGCGGCGCCGTACTCTAATGCGTCATTACTGAGTACGGGCTCACTATCAGAACTGTCAGACAACTCCACCTCATCAACTACTCTAACGGTGAAACAGTCTGCCTCGGCGGCTTGCTCATCGGCGACCGATAGGGTCGATTTGTCTATATTATCATTATTTGCTGTTTCTAGCGCCTCAATCTTTTTCTTTAATTCACTATTTTCAGCGGTTAATTCCTTAACCTTTAGGTTCAATTTTTCAACAGTTGCCACTAACTCAGCTAGACGCTTCATTAATTCTCTTTTTCGCATTTTTTTAATACTCCTTGATTTTATATGTTTATACATGCAAGTTATAATAAGGATAATAAGTACGCCCGTGAACGCGCCTAAAAAATCGATCAGAACATCAGTTATTGTACCTGCCCTCCCATCAACAAATGTTTGATGGATCTCGTCAAAAACCGCATAGATGAGCGAAATAGACCAAGACCAAAGCAATTTTTTAAAAGATTTAATTGCATATGTGAAAAACGCAGTCATAAGAGACATTCCCAGCGCAAAATATATGCAAAAGTGAGCACATTTTCGTACAACAAGCTGCAAAGATTCTATAAGCGCCTGTCTTTCGATATCCGGTAACGAGTCAAAATCGCTTGAAAATACTCTTAAAACGGTTAATATAAACTTGCCAGAAGCTTCGCTTGATACTGCACCGTTTTGGGACGAACTGAAGAAAATAAGCGACATTATCGTAAAGGTGAAAAACCAAGCAATATATCTGATTGATTTCATCCTACGAGTTGTCATTCAAGTTCACCGTCCAACCATTCAATTGCACCGATAACTACTCTGTCACTCGCAATCGGGTTAAGATATCTATATTTAGACTCTGCATCAGTAAGCTCTATTTCAATATCCGGAACAAGTCCGACTAAATTAAAGGATTTTTTACTGTGCGGAAGAAATTCTGCAACAGTAAATACCGCCGAAGAGCCGTTTAGTAAACTGTATGTGTTTTGCATAACACCCTTGCCATAAGTAGTAGTGCCCACAAGAACGCCTTTGTTAAAATCTCTGATAGTGGCAGCAAACAGCTCAGAGGCGCTTGCAGTATAATCATCAGTCAGTACAACCATAGGAAGGTCTATATGACTGCTGTCGGAGCTTAGCATTACCCTTTCTGCACCGCCTCTGTACCTAACGGTCATCACATCGCCCTCTGGTACAAGAATGTCGAGTATATTTCCAACAGAATCAACTGTGCCTCCTCCGTTACCGCGAAGATCGAAAATAAGTCCTCTGACGCCGGCTTCTGTCAGCGCAGAAACGGCTTTTTCAAACTGGGGTACAGTTTCACTGTTGAAAGAGGTTATTTCTATATAACCGTAATCAGATATTTGACTATAGAAAACTGTTTGTACCGTCAAATTTGCTACAACCAAATTAACAACAAGCTCTGTCTCTCCGCGAAGAACCGAAATTGAAACAGACTCGCCCACCTCACGCGCAATCATATTTACGGCTTCGTTAAAGCCAACAGATGAAACTGAAACGCCGTCAACTGCTGTAATGATATCGCCGACCGAAATTCCGGCTTTTTCAGCCGGTGAGTCATCGTAAACCCTAAGAACATACATAGCGTTCATATCTGGGTGAGCTATTACGGTAACTCCTATTCCGTTTCCGACACCCATTAGGTAATCCGTTCTCTCTTCTGTTCCCTTATCGTTATAATAAAAAGCATATTTGTCGTCCAGACCGCTTAAATAACCGTTTAGAATACCACTTTCAATACTTGCGTTGTCAGTATCATTTAGGTGATACAAATTAATAAGCGAGTTAAGGCACAAAAGATTTGCAAAGCCCGGTACACTAAAAACGATTAAGGCACAAATTACTAAAGTCAAGATTACGCTTATAACGGCAGTAATAACGCAGGCTAAAACTGATATTCTTTTTGATTTTTTACTTTCATAATTTAAAGTGTTCATATCTCACCGTAAAATTAGAGGGAAATAAATCTTTATTCAAAATTTATTTCCCTACAGAAATTAAATTAATTATTTGGTATTCTTTACATAATTTGCCGGATTTGTATGCGAGAAGTTCTTTCCGTTCGTTGACGTATGAACCTCAAAGTGGAGATGCCAGCCGGTTGAATAACCGGTAGAGCCGACATAGCCGATAATATCGCCCTGTTTTACATACTGACCCGGTCTAACTACTACAGAACCAAGATGTGCATATAAAGTCTGATAATACTTACTGCCTGACTTACCGTGTGAAATAACTACATTGTTTCCGTAGCCACCGCCGCAACGCTTACCGCCGGAATAGCAGCTCTGTGACTTACCGTAGTTGTGGGGACAAGAAGTATAGGTGCTTGCAACAACACCGCTTGCAGAAGCAATTACGGGCTTACCTCTGATACCGGAGCTTGCAATATCGATACCTTTATGGAAGGTGCCCCATCTTTCGCCGTATTTCGAAGTCATTCCGAGATAGCCCGGAACAGGCCAGGTAAATGTGCCATCAAAGGTTCCCTTATAAACAGTGTCCTCCGAAGGATTGAGAAGTGCATCAAGGTAAGCTTCCTTTGCCTTCAGGTCTGCCTCGAGCGCTTTTTTATCACTTGTGGCGTCCTTCTCGTCAGCCGAAATATTATTTATCTTTTTCTGAACCTCATCTGCAAGAGCGTCAAATGAGGCATATTTTTCATCGAGTGTTTTCTTGATCTCATCCTGCTTTTTAATAAGCTCTAAATTTTCCTGCTTATTTTTATTAATCTGCTTAATCATTTCTGTAATGTCATCCATCATAGCCTGATCACGCTTAGAAATATTGAGGGTAAGCTGGGAGAGGGCAAGAAAATCCGAAAAATCATCAGCACCGAGCAATAATTCAATACCGTTGCCGGTACTGCCACTCATATAAATAGCATTCATCCGCCTTTTAAACTCAACTATAGCTTCTGCCATTTCGGCCTCTTTAGCTATAATATCAGCTTCATTCTGAGCTATCTTCTTATTTGTTTCTCGTATAGTGTTATTACAAAGATCAATCTGCGCTTGTATGAGCGCCATTTGCTCATCATACGCTGCTTTTAATTGCTGTTGCTTCTTTTTATCGTTTTGTATATCCTTTATCTCGTTTGCTTTATCCTTAATCTGCTGTTCAAGCTTGTTAATTTCTGCCTGAACATCGCTGACCGTACTTGCAGAGGATTGAAAGACACAAAGCGATATTGCTACCGAAACACACATAATTATAGCAAGTAATCTACGAACTAACAATTTCAAAAAGTTATCCTCCTAGTCGAAGTTTTTGCAGCATTTGTTCACTATATCGCAGTGAACTCGCTACCCTCTTTTCTAAGATATTTACTTATCATAATAAGACTTCCGATAAGTCCTGATACAATTCCGATGCCGAGCGTCACCAAAAGCAATTGTAAAAACGCAGAACCGAATTCTACTACAGATAATGTTCCGAGCGAAGACGCAATGGTCTGTCCAACAACTCTGTAGCAGAAATATACAAGGAACATCGAAATTACAGAAGAAATAATTCCGATAGACATTCCTTCAATAACAAATGGTAGTCTTATAAACGAGTTAGTAGCTCCAACCGCTTTCATAATACCGATCTCGAGCTTTCTCGTGTACATTGTTACTCTAATAGTATTTGAAACGATTACAAGTGAGATAATGAGAAGTATCACTATTATCCATGAGCCTGCAACCGCAACACCGTTTTTGATAGTATTGATTTTCTTAGCCAGATCAGAAAAAGACTGTGTCTGTGAAACGCCTTTTGTATTGTTAATAGCGTCTAACGTCTGGTCAAAGTTTTCCATATTCAAAAGTGTTATTCTGGCACCCGACTGAAGCGGATTTCCGTAAGAATCAAAGAACGAGAACAATTCATCCTGACCGTTAAATCTGTCCTCCTTGAGCTCATTAAGGCCGTCTTCGCTAGATATATATTCAACCTTAGCAACATTATCTATCTTACGAAGCTCATCGCAAAGAGCAAGCGCCTCCTGCTCATTGTGAATGAGGTAGGCATCATAAGGCACGCCGTCCTCATCAACAATGTCCGTTTGTGAATTTGAAGAAGTAGCACTGTCAGAAGCTGTATCAGAACTATCATTGTTAGAAGCGATATTAGAAGAACTGTCAGCGTTAGAAGCATCGTCCGAAGAAGCCTTGTCAGACGAAGCATCAATATTTGATAGTTTTTCGGAATCACTGCCGTAAAGAACGGAATTTTTATCATTAAAATATGCCATTATGACATTTTCCTGCTCGAGGCTGTTCATAGCTTGATTTACATTCATTGAAAGAAGCATCGCAAGCCCAATAATAACCATACAAGCCACAAGAACGCCGACCGAAGCAATAGTCATAAGGCGGTTTGCCCAAAGATTTTTTATACCCTCACCTGTCAGGTAGCGGACACTTCTAATCTTCATATTACGCCACCTCCTGCGGGGTTATCTGCCACAATTCTACCTTCCTCCAACATAATCACACGGTGATGAAAATCACGCACAAGGTTATGGTCGTGAGTGACCATAAGTACTGTGGTTCCTTGCTTGTTGATTTCTGTAAGTCTTGAAACTATCTCATATGACAGGTTGGGGTCCACATTGCCTGTAGGCTCGTCCGCAATTATAAGGCTGGGCTTATTAACGAGCGCTCTGGCAAGACCAACTCTCTGCTGCTCACCGCCTGAAAGCTGGTTAGGCATTGAGCGTGCCTTATTGCCAAGGCCTACCATACTAAGCACGGCTGCAACATCCTTACGGATCTGCCTTGAAGGTGCACCTGTAACTCTCATTGCAAAAGCTACATTATCAAAGACATTCATATTGGGAATAAGCCTAAAATCCTGAAAAACTATTCCCATAGTTCTTCGAAGATGCGGAACATCTTTATTCTTAATCTTCATTAGGTTATAACCGTTAACGGTCAAATTACCCGTATTGGCTTTCTCCTCACGAACTATAAGCTTCATAAATGTGCTTTTACCTGCGCCGGACGCGCCGACAACGAATACAAATTCTCCGGGGTTAATACTGATATTTACATCGTCAAGGGCATGTGTACCGGTTTTATATGTCTTTGAAACACCTTTAAACTCAATGATTGGTTTTTCGGTGATCCTAAAATCCATTCCGTTAATGATGATCGCCCTTTCTTTTAAAATTTAATTGGTTTAGCCTGAAGATATTTGTTTACCATTAATGCGATTTTGAAAACTATCGCCTGGTCAAACTCGCGAAGGTCAAGACCTGTAATTCTCTTAATCTTTTCAAGTCTGTAAACAAGAGTGTTTCTGTGTACAAACAGCTTGCGCGATGTTTCAGATACATTAAGATTATTCTCAAAAAATCTGTGTATCGTTGAAAGAGTTTCGTGATCGAGGCTTTGGATAGAGCCACGCTTAAACACTTCACGAAGGAAGGTTTCACAAAGAGTAGTAGGAAGATGATAGATAAGTCTTGCAATCCCGAGATTATCGTAGTTTACAATGACTTTATCTGTATCAAACACCTTGCCTACCTCAAGGGCAGCCTGCGCTTCTTTAAAAGACTTAGCAAGATCCTTAATAGAATCAACTGTGGTGCCTATTCCCACGGTAACGTGAGTGAAGAATTCACCTGAAAGTGTATCGGCTATGGACATCGCAAGCTTTTCAATATGCTTTGATTCTATGTTAGACTTAGTTTCCTTAATGAGAGCGATATCTGTTTCATTGATGTTAATAACGAAATCTTTAGTCTTATCGGGAAAAAGATTTTGAATAATATCGTAAACTGCAACATCACTATGCTCTAAAGTTCTGATAATTAATACGGTACGGCTAACGTCATTATTAAAATGGAGCTCACGTGATTTAAGGTAAATATCGCCGGGAAGAATATTTTCAAGAATGACATTTTTGATAAAGTTGCTGCGGTCATATTTTTCGTCATAATAAAACTTGATATTTGAAAAAGCAATAGAAAGTAATGTGCAGTATTTTTCAGAAACAGGGTCCTCTCCAAGGACAAAAACATAATAGTCTGAAATCTGAGTTGTACCGATAGCCTTAAAGGTTATACCGTTACTTATAAAAGACTCTGAAACAGGTGCAGCCGGAAGGTATACATCAAGATGCTCCCCCATTTTGCCCAACTCACTGCAGGCAATAATAGTAGCGCTGTTATCAATAACGCCAATCACCTTATCTACAGCATCTTTCATCTGATGAATAACGCCCTGAAACAAACGGTTTGCCATTTATTAACATCCCTTTCAAGTTAAAAATACATAAAAAATTATACAAATACATTGTACACAAAAAAGAGTGGTTTTTCAAGAGATTTATATAAAAAATTACAGAAATATTACAAAAATATATTATATATTATATATAAATATAT
>JAZQER010000041.1:0-12681 GCA_045539095.1 Acutalibacteraceae bacterium
CATCATCACTCCCCCAAATATCCTAAACTACGCCCCCATTCTTGAGGTTACGGTACAGGACGAGGCGGGTAACGCTATAGCGGACGCTACAGTCACCGTCAAGCGTTCAAAGGACGGTAGTACGATTGACCTTGGAAAAACTGATGAAAACGGTAAGGTTTCAAAGGATTACCTCTATTATGAGGGTATGACCCTTTCGGTCACCACACCCACAGGTCTTTCGGGAGAGGTTGGTATCACCCTTTCTGCTAAGAACAACAGTGTAAATAAGGTCACAGCGACTGTGAAATAAAAAAGACCCGAGGGTCTTTTTTATTTATCATTCGTAACATCGCCGTTGCCGTCAACGGGTATGGCTTCACCGAGAAAGGTCGGTTTAGGTTTAAAAACGGATGCTAAAAAGTCCTTATTTCTTGCGAGCACTTCCCTTGCATCTCTTAACTGTTGTCCCGCATAAACCTGAATATCCGATGAAACTCCGTAAGCTTCAAGTCCGAATTTTTCAGCGATATAGAGCGCTCTGTAAAGGTGATATTCCTGGGTCACGATGATTATTTTATCGGCTTCGAATATTTCCTTTGCACGATAGATGCTCTCGTATGTTGAAAAACCCGCATGGTCCATAAAGATATCCTCACTAGGTACACCGCGGTCTATCGCATACTGTTTCATTGTATTTACTTCATCATAGGTCACTCTGCCGTGGTCGCCGCTCATCAGCATTTTAGACGATGCTCCGCTTTCGTAAAGCGATATCCCAACGCTCAGTCGGTCACTAAGCATAGCGCTCGGAGAACCATCGTCTCTGACACCGCATCCGAGTACAAGTATGCAGTCGATGTTTGAAAGCTCTGATGCCGCATCAGCCGATATGATATTTTCCTTTGCAGAATTTACCACGTGAGCGTTTATGCACACAGCAGAGACCGTGGTGATAATCATCACACCGATCAATATTAATAATGTCATTAAGAAAATTTTTCTGTGTTTTTTCATTTTGCACCAACGATTTATTTTTCTATATTATAACATATATCCTCCATTATCACAAGGGAGGAGTTTTCACCTATCCCTCCTCGGTATAAAATACCCTGAAGTCGGATAATATGATATAGAATACCCTTGACCTTTTGTAGAAAATTTGATATAATTATTACGCTTTTAGCAAAATATAGGAAAAGGAGGAGAATATGTGAAAACGTGTGATATTTTCGATATCAGCAAAACGTTAGCCAAGCCCTTGCTCGAAAAAACCGAGTATCCGTGGGAAGCTCTTGTGAAAATAAAAGATTTTATTTTATCTCTCGGCCCTACTCTCGATAAAACGGTTTATGAAGAGGTTAAGCCACAGGTTTGGATCGCTAAGAGCGCGGTCGTTTTTGAGTCGGCATATATTGCGGCGCCCTGCATTATCGGCGAAAATACCGAAGTACGTCACTCAGCATTCATCCGCGGCAGTGTTCTTATAGGAAACGGCTGTGTTATAGGAAATTCTACCGAAATCAAAAACAGTATTATATTTGACTCGGTTCAAATTCCTCACTACAACTATGTCGGCGATTCTATTCTCGGCTACCGTTCCCATCTTGGAGCCGGCGCTATCACCTCTAATGTTAAGAGTGATAAAAGCCTCGTTGCTGTTAAAACGGATAGCGAAATTATCGAAACCAGTCTTAAAAAGTTTGGCGCAATGGTTGGAGACTATGTTGAAGTCGGCTGTAACAGTGTCCTGTGTCCGGGAACGGTTATTGCAAGACATTCAAGTGTTTATCCCCTATCGCGCGTACGTGGCTTTATACCCGAAAATTCGATATTTAAAGGTCCGGAAAATATTGTCACAAAGCTCTAGAAAAACTAATTTTTAACAAGCGGGACAGATTAAATAAGCGCCAGACCCCGTATTGGGGTGACGAGGTAAGAAGTTATCGAAAATTCGGCGGGTGCTTCTTCGGACGTATATCTTCGGTCGTAAGGTTGTGTACAAATAAACAAAGGCATAACTAAAAGATAATAAACACTGTTGTCCCGCATACGAAAGGATTAAATATTTATGTGTGGAATTATAGGTTACACAGGCAGTGAAAATGCACTGCCGAGACTTCTCGCAGGACTTTCTGCTCTAGAATACAGAGGCTATGACTCTGCAGGTGTTGCGTTTTTCAAAGACGCTTCCTTGGACTGCATCAAATCGAAGGGCAGAATTGATATTTTAAAGGAAAAGGTCGGCTCCTCCCTCTTCTCAAATTGCGGCATAGGTCACACCCGCTGGGCAACCCATGGAGAGCCTAGCGACGTAAACTCGCATCCTCATGGCACAGACAGGCTTTATATCGTTCATAACGGTATCATAGAAAACTATGCAGAGCTAAAGGTTGAGCTTGAAGCAGAAGGCTATTCCTTTGTTTCAGAGACCGATACAGAGGTTGCGGCTAAGGTAATAGACCGCGCCTACGGTAAAACTCTTGACCCCGTTGCGGCGCTTCGCTCAGCAGCAAAGGAGTTTCGTGGCTCATATGCCATCGCAGCAGTGTTCGAAAACTGTCCCGATAAGATTTTCGGCATACGACGTGATAATCCCATGCTCGCCGCGGTATCACCCGACGGAGCTTTTATCACCTCCGATATTTCGGCGGTTCTCTCTTACACAAAGACCTTTGTCCGTCCTCTTGAGGGCGAGGTTGCAGTAGCCTCACCCGACGGCATTGTCCTCTACGGAGAAAACGGCGAAATTGTTACAAGGGAATTTGAGACTGCTCTTTGGAGTCGAGAAGAAGCCGAAAAAGGCGGTTTCCCCTATTATATGATAAAGGAAATTCACGAAGAGCCCGAAGCTCTTATCAAAACCCTGAGACCCAGAATTAAGGGCGGTATGCCGCATTTTGATTCTGAGCTTCTGACACCTGAGCGCATAAGCCGTTATTCACAGATTCACATTGTTGCTTGCGGTACGGCGTACCACGCAGGTCTTATTGCAAAGTTCGCTATTGAAGGCCTTGCAAGAATTCGCGTTAATGTTGAGCTGGCTTCGGAATTCCGTTACAACGCGCCCATACTTTCCCCCGACGACCTTGTTGTCGTTATTTCACAGTCGGGTGAAACTGCCGATACCTTGGCAGCTCTTCGTCTTGCCAAGGAGAACGGCGTGCCTGTACTCGGCGTTGTAAACGTGGCAGGCTCTGCTATCGCACGCGAGTCGGACAGCGTTATCTACACTCTTTGCGGACCGGAGATAGCCGTTGCTTCAACAAAGGCTTATTCGGTACAGTGCGCACTGCTTTATCTTATAGCCATTCATATCGCCCACTCGCTCGGAAGATTGGACAATGCTTCGGCTTCTGCCCTCACAAATGAGCTTTTAAACGATATTCCCAAGGCTGTAGCTTCGGTTATTTCTGAAAAAAGCGAGCTTCTTTCAGAAATCGCTCAGAATTTCAAGAACTCAAAAAGTATTTTCTTTATAGGCAGAGGTATTGACAACGCTCTCACAAATGAGGCGGCACTTAAATGTAAGGAGATTTCTTACATTCACTGTGAAGCCTATGCTGCAGGAGAATTGAAACACGGAACTATATCTCTTGTTACCGACGGAACTCCCGTATGCGCTGTTATGACTCAAGGCTCGGTTGCGGAAAAGATGATAAGCAATATAAGAGAGGTAAAGGCTCGCGGAGCTAACCTCCTACTTGTTACTCGCGAAGGAATTCCCTTCCCGTCCGATATTGCCGACACTGTTATAACACTGCCCGCTATAAGTGAGCTCTTTATGCCTATCACCTGCGGTACAGTCGCTCAGCTTATGGCTTACTATCTGTCACTACACCTGGGTATTGATGTTGATAAACCGCGCAATCTTGCAAAGAGCGTAACCGTAGAATAAAACTCACTAAAGGAGTAATAATTATGGGTAAGTATTTCGGAACTGACGGTTTCCGCGGAGAAGCAAACGTTGTTCTGACTGTTGAACATGCCTTTAAAATAGGCAGATATCTCGGCTGGTATTACGGCAAGGAGCATAAGTGCCGTATTGTTATAGGTAAGGATACAAGACGTTCAAGCTATATGTTTGAATACGCTCTGGTTGCCGGTCTTGTATCAAGCGGCGCTGATGCGTATCTTCTTCACGTTACAACTACTCCAAGTGTGGCTTATGTTGTGCGCACAGAGGATTTTGACTGCGGAATTATGATATCCGCAAGCCACAATCCCTACTATGATAACGGCATAAAATTAATAAATAACCGTGGCGAAAAGATGAGCGAGTCAATAATACTCGACATCGAGGACTATATTGACGGCAAAATACCCGAAATTCCCCTCTCGCGCGGTGAAAACATCGGTTGTACGGTTGACTATGCTCTTGGAAGAAACCGATATACAGGCTATATTATCTCCCTTGCGCGTAATTCCTATAAGGATATGAAGATAGGCATTGACGCTTCAAACGGAAGTACCTGGATGCTCGCAAAGAGCATTTTTGACACTCTCGGTGCCAAGACATATGTTATCGGAAATCATCCCGACGGCTTTAACATAAACCGTGACTGCGGCTCTACCCACATAGAGGGACTGCGCAAGCTCGTTCGTGATAACGACCTTGATATAGGCTTTGCCTTTGACGGCGATGCCGACCGCTGTCTTGCCGTTGATGAAAACGGCAACGTACTGACCGGAGACCATATTCTCTATTTCTGCGGAAAGTATCTCAAGAGCTGCGACAAGCTTGCCAAGGACACCGTTGTCACAACTGTTATGTCAAATATGGGACTTTACAAAGCTTTTGATCGCGAAGGTATAAACTATGTAAAGACCGATGTAGGCGATAAGTACGTTTATGAGGCAATCGCCCAGAACGGATATACCCTCGGTGGAGAGGAATCGGGCCACATTATCTTTTCAAAATACGCCTCCACAGGCGACGGACTTATAACCGCTATAAAGATAATGGATGTGCTCTGTGACTCAAAGCTGCCCGCCTCAAAGCTTTCTGACGGACTGACTATTTACCCCCAGATCACAAAAAATGTAAGGGTTGCTGATAAGGATGCCGTCCTCAGTGATCCCGATGTCATAGCCGCAAAGGAATCGGCAGAGCAGATGCTTTCAAACAAGGGCAGAATACTCCTTAGAAAGAGCGGTACAGAGCCGCTTATAAGAGTTATGTGTGAAGCCGAGAGCGATGGGCTTTGCCGCGCTTCGGTAGACAACATAGTAAATAAGATAATCGAAAAAGGCTACCAGATTTAAAAAAGACCCTCACGGGTCTTTTTTTTAGTGGCGGCGGCGTTTTGCAAACAGCAAGAGGGTTAAACGCGCGAGGACTGTAAAAGCCGCAAGGTATAGTATTTGAAAAATGGGGTCGGGTAAAAATCGTCTAATCGGTGCAAGCAAGGGCTGATCTTCGGGGAAATAGGGGCTTATAAAATACATATTAAAGACCTCACCATCGGGTATACCTAAAAGAAACGCAACCTGATTTAGCACCATCGCGACAACTGCACCTATCAAAAAAGGCGGTATAGCAGCCCTTATGGTTTCATTCCCCGCCTTTACATATCCGCTCGACAGCAAAAACACTCCAACAACGACCATAGACCCATGACAGACCATAGTCTGAATATTCACACCTATTATGTTAGAAAACAAGGACGAGCCTGTGGCCATAGTTAATAGACCTGCAGCGAGGCCGTAGGAAGAAAGATAACAGCATAGCATATAATGGAGTTTTTTATTCTTGATAATCGCCGCCGCCATCCCTGCAAACATCGGGGTCGAACAAAACTGCCAGGGAAAGATATGCCATTTATAATTGAAAATAAATCTCACTCCGTCAAAAGTAAAACTGAAAACTATCTGTTTGTATATCTCAAGAATGACGACCGCAAGAGATATTATGAGCAAAAGACGGCGAATATGTTTTTCGCTTGGTGTTTCTACCCTCTTACAGACGATCAAAATAACCCCTGAGGTCACCAGAAGCCAAAATATGTGAAAAGCCCCGAATGGAGTCGGTCTCTCCCCTGTTGTTTTTAAGATTTTTAATATATCTGCTAATACTTTCATGCCGCGCACCTCTTTTATATTATTATCATCACATAATCGTACGCTATTATTTATTCGCAGATAAAAAAGAAAGTCACACTGTCAGGCGTTGTACCCGTAAGGATACAACGCCAATTTTATTCGCCAAAGGCGAGTTGTATTGCTACGCAGTTATATTCGGCTAATGCCGAGTGTTATTGCCTTTGACAGTTTGAGGGCGAATAAAATATCACTGAAACCGCAAGGTTTCAATATCACTTTTGATTTATCAAAAATATCACTGTGAGACCTGTCTCACAATATCACTTGAAAATTAAAGAGGAAATTTATATAATAAAATAAGAGGTGATTTTATGGGTTTGTTTAATATTTTTAAGAAAAAGAAGGTTGAATTAACCGAAGAACAACTAAAATGGAATAAAATGTGGGAACTTTGGTCAGAAGAAAAATCCGAGTCTCCATATGCCGAACTTATGACCTACCAAAGTGAAGTTAATAATGGTGGACACGACCAGTATTTTACCAATGTTGAAAATGTGAGTGATTTACAAAAAGAAATGTCTGCTTTGGAAACAATTTTATCAAAGAAGTTGGTAGACAACTTAAAGAAAGCCTACAAAGCATATCTTGTTTTGGAAGAAAAAGAGGAAGATGAAAAGGCAGAAGAAATTTTAGAGCAGTGCGATGATATGTTCTACGAAAACGAAGAAGAAATCAACCACGCATTGGAAGAATATTGTTCAAAAATTGAGCTGTGATTTCCCTCTTTTGCGTATATTAGAACAAACTGCAGTAAATTGTGAGCAAGGTTAAGGGTTTTAGGTTCTCCTAAGACTTGGAAAATGTGCCGTACATTTTCCCTGCTTGTTACGGTATAAGACAAATTAAAAAGCTGTGTAGAAAATTTCTACACAGCTTTTACTGTTCTTTGGAGTACAATCCATACAGTGTGACTTTCTTTTATCTTAAAAACAATCTTATTAGATAAGGATAACGCCGAGGACAGGAATATCATATTTTGCAAGCAGAGAGAGTGTATTTGCTAGATCAGAATGATATGTTTTTCCCTTTTGCTCAACCAGAATTACTGAGTCTGAGCCCTTTACGGTTTCGAACTGAGCAAAATCTGTGATAATGCCATTTGCTTTCGCAAAGGAACACTTATCTTCTCCTATGTTCTGCAGTTTAAGTGCTACAGCTTCAAACTTTGCCATAAAGGCTCTATTATTGATGGTACTGATAACTGCAATTGAGCTGTAATCATTTTTACTTATATTATTCATTACCATATCCGCTGTATATGCAAAATCCGAGCGTTTGTGCTCAGCACAATCATCAAGAACAACAACCCCGTATTCTTCATAATCCTTTTTAGCTGCGACAGAAGGCTTAAACAAAACAAATACTAACACGCCGCACACAGACAATACAAACCCTACTATAGCGAAAATGGCAGCATTTTTCTTTGGTAAAGGCTTGCTTTCGTTATTGAAATTTCTTTCATTAACAGTTGTTCCGCCCAGATTCTCAAGTGTATCCAGTTGGGACACCTTTTTAGAAATTACGTCATTCAAATATCTTTCAAAATAGCTCACTGCTATCTTAGAGAATTCCTCGTCAGAAGACTTCACATAAAAATTAACAATAGCAGTATCTACAAGAACGCTTGACACTATACTATCGTTAAATATGGTGTAATCCGCATTTTCTTTCGAAGCTTGCGCACCTGTGTACTCTAAAATTTGCTCGATAGAATATGCTTCAAGCAGTTTTTCTAAAACAAACTGTTTTGAAAAATCAGTTGTAAGCATTGCAGATACGGTATTTGCGACAGCTCTGTCACTTTCGCTCTGGGACTGCTCAGATTCCTTAAGCGTTGCAGTAACGAGATACGAACACGAGGAATAATACATCTCTGAAGATCCCGCTACTGTTTCACTGGTTCCACCCGCGATATACCCCAGAACACCGAAAATAATGGTGAATGCAACTACTAAAACGACAAAACGCTTTAGCCCAAATAAAATTTCTTTCAAACCAAAGTATTTAAGCATAATACTTACCCCTCTTACTACTTTTCAATGTATATTCAATACTGCTGATCGAAGATCGATCCGACAGTATCCAAGCTAATAAATAACAGAAAATAAATGCAAGCCAGAATTGGTATGTGAATAGGAAGCTTATCCATCCTGTTGCTTCCGCTCGCGGAGCAAAAAACAGATTTGTCAAACATATGAGAATAACGGTGCGACTTACAGATGAGCGCCTGAAAAAATGTATCATCAGTATCATAACCGATCCAAGCATCAAGCTGAACACCAAAACTCCGATATATCTCCAATCCGCAAAGGTCTCAAGCAAATAAGAAGAACCCCAACCTTCTCCCTGAAGATATCTCGGATGTGCAACATAAGACATACTGTGTGCAAACGAATTTCCAAAGATAGCCATTAGCTCACTGTTCGATGAACCGAGATCAAATGCTCCAAAGAAATTTTGTGCTATACTTCCGTGCGTGAATTCATCTATTATACCACCGAAAGTATAATTTTTCTCGATAACATCGGGCAAACTCGGCAATGCTTCGTAACCTCTGCAGAGGGTTTCGAATGAAACGCCCTGCTTATAAAATAGATCGACAATGCTTTCAAATACATTCATATCGACACTTTCTCCCTGCCGTAAATAATTATAAGCCGAAAGAAAGATTAACGCTACAGGTAATATAACTATAAGCGCCATACGCTCGAATTTACCTATCCATCTCGTCTTATCTCCCATAATATCTCTGAGGCAATAATAGAGTAATACGAATATCGCGTTTAATACGATAGGATTTCTGATGCCTATTATCAAAGAAGGTATCGAGCTGATCAGATATAGAACTAACGGAATAAAGGCTTTTTTCTTCGAAGGCATTGTTGCCAGAAATATACAAAGCGCATACTTCATCATTGTTGAAATTATGTGTATCGCATAGGGTAACTTTGATGAAAAGGTTACGTAGAACTCCTCATAATCCCTGCCTTGCATATAGATCAGTTTTTCTGCCTGAACTGTCATATAAAAAAACATTGTTATGCCGAAAAATATGAGTGATACCGTTTGAAGTGTGTATAAAAAGCCTTCTTTGTCTTTAGCAATTTCAGAAGTGACCGATTTTAAGCTTCCTGTTTTGCTTTTTATAAGTTCTGAGCAGCATGCTGCGCCAATTCGCAGACAAACGAGCGTTAAAAACAGTACGTTAAGCGCATATAAAACGGCATCTTCGCTGAATTTGGCCCACACATCACCGCGAATCATACTTATCATTGGTCTCGAGATAAGAAAAGTAAATATCGTAATATGAAATATAAAAAAGATAATCCGTTTTTTTAGATCCTGCAGACTATATATAAGATTTCCCGCAAACATAAACAATACTCCAGAGAGTATAACATTAAAATTGTCGAGAAGATATCCTATAGCAAAAAGTCCTGCAGACATCGGAATGAGCGCATAACTAAAATAAGCTGCTATTTTTTTCACGAAAGCTTTGGTCACCTCCTTTTATAATAATTTTTTCAACACCAAATTTTCAAGGAGCTAAAGTTCCCACTTAAACACTGTCTTGAACGGAATGGTAAGATCCTCAGCAAATACCCTGTAGATATCACTCATCCGTCTGACAGAGCCTGCGCTGTATACCACCGTTTTAAGTCTTCCCGCAAAATCCTTTTGCTGTAAAAGCTTTACCGCAAGCTCGAAATCGGCGCGGCCTGAACGCGAGCTTCCTACAACAGTCATACCACGCTCAAGCACCATTCTTGTATTAATGGCAACGCGGTTTTCTGAAACACCCATAAGCATTAGTGTTCCTTGCGGATTGATGCAACGTATAACATCTTCAATAGCGTAATAACTTCCCTCTCCTCCGCAGCACTCAAAGGCGTGATCTATATGAAGATCCTCTGGCAGATCATCCGAAAAGTAAGTCTCATCTGCAAAAGAGAACTGTGCAAGTTTAGACGGCTCACGTCCCACAACAATCAGCTCGCTGTCGGGGAAACGCTTGTTGAGTACACAGGCAACAACATATGCGAGACTTCCGTCGCCCCATATTCCGATACGCTCTCTTCTTTGGTGGGCAACAGCATCAAAACGCGATGTCGCATGTACTGCTACGCTCACAAATTCACTTATCGCAGCAACAACAGGGTCAACGCCGTCATAGGGAACTACACGATCGCGGTCAAGCTCGACAAACTCACGCATAAAGCCGTCACGACCGCTTGATAAAAAACCTGAACCGCGCTGATAATTTTCGTAAATAAACTCGTCATCCTCACCCGGAACATTTGGTATCATAACAACTCTTTGTCCCGCTTGCCAAATACCCTCGGGGTCATAAACTACTCTGCCACAGCACTCATGGATAAGCGCCATCGGAAGCTTGGATTTAAGGGTCTTAGCATCGCGCTGACCAAGAAAATATCTTTGATCGGCATGACAGAGAGCCATATATTCAGGGCGAACAATCACCTTTTCTCCAAAGGTCACATCGTCATATTTTACCGTTATGACCTTGGGTGCAGTCAGCTGATAGACCTGATTAATCAAGCACTTTTCCTCCTACCATAGCCTGAGCAATCTTATAGTCGCCGGGTGTGGTTACCTTAATATTTGTATATGAGCCTTCTACAAGATAAACGGGGTGATTTCTGACCACACATATCTTACAAGCATCAGTAAGTATTCCCTTTTCCTCAGGCGTGAGCGAATTATAAAGCTCCTTTAAAAGGTTTATCTTAAAGCTCTGCGGCGTCTGCCCCTGATACATTTTTCTTCTTTCGGGAATATCGGTAATAAACTTTCCGTCCTCTGACACTACTATAGTATCAACTGCGGCAATAACGGTATCTGCCGCGCCGTACTGTTTTGCATATTTGATATTTTCTTCTATCATACGAAGGGTTATAAAGGGACGTACTGCGTCGTGGCTGACGATAATATGCTCGTCGCTCTCGCCGTGATCAGCCTCGATAGCAGCGACAATATTCAGTATAGTTTCATTACGATCGCTTCCGCCCGCTATTGCGCGAATATTCTTTGCAGCGCTTTCGGGTATATATTTCTCAATGAGATCGTTCATATAATTGACCCAGTCGCCGTGAACTCCGATATAAACAGCATCAAACTCAGGAGAAGCTAAAAACTTTTCAAGCGTATGAACTATAATAGGCTTGTCCCCAAGTGGTAAAAACTGCTTCGGCATATCAGCCATATGCATTCTGCTGCCGACACCGCCAGCTAGAATTGCTCCGAATACCATAATTATCTTCCTTTCAATTACAGACTTTCAATTAACTTGATCCACTGGTTTAAAATACTTTGTTTAGAGAATTTATCAAGGTTCTCCTGTGATTTTTCTGACATTTGCGCTCTGCTTTCATTATCTTCAATAAGAGAACAAATAGCTTCTCCAAGGTTATTAAGGTTATAAGGCTCGACCAAAATTCCGTCAATTCCATTGCGAACAATTTCTCGCGGACCTGTCATAATGTCAAAGCTCACAATAGGAAGGCAGTTTGCCTTTGCTTCTAAAAGCACAAGGGGCATCCCCTCACGATATGACGGAAGAACATACATTGCATAGTCCTTATAACGCATTGCTAGGTCCTTGCACATACCTAAAAGATGAACATTATCGGAGATATTAAATTGAGCAATAAGCTCCTTTACCGTATCCATCATTTCTCCGTCGCCATAAATATCAAGATGCCAATCGGGATGCTTTTCTGCAACGGGCGCAAAAGCCTTAACCAGCATATCAAAGCCTTTTTCCTTGCCAAAGCGACCAGCTGAAATGATTCGCTTAGAATCGGATTTATAAGCTTCACTTCTCGGCATATCCAGATCTATCCAGTTATATATGCATCCTACCTTTTTCCTTGTCAATAGAAAACGCTTAATATAGTCCTCTCTATTTTGTTCGGTCAGGGCTATAACCCTGTGGCAAAGAAGAGCGGCTATAAGACGGATAACAACAATATCCTTTCTTTTCCACTGGTTCATTAATGCTCCGTGGTCGCAAAAAACGAGTTTCGTTTTAGTTGTGAAACGTGCCGTTGAAGCAAGAAAACCAGGATAGTTACCCTGAATTATCGCAACATCAATGTTGTTTTCGTTAAGATATTTTTTAAATATTGGGCGAAGATCCTTGCGCATCTCGCTGAGCCTTTTCTCTTGCTTGAGCAATACAGAATATTTTATATCAGGATTAAGGCTATATGCAAGAGCTTTCATATTTTGACAAATAGAAATTACATGCACTTCAAATCTTTTTGAAAGCTCATTTGCAAGAGATGCAGTAACCTGCTCTACACCGCCTGTTACCGACATATCATAGTCTATGAAACAAATCTTTCTCATCTATTTATACCATCGCGCTTATCTTTAATTTGCAGGAGTTTAGTATAAAGCCTTGTACTTATTTTAAGAGCAATTACAGAGAGCCTTCTGGCTTTTGTGAAATATTGAACCCTTGCGATATTTAGCCAGTTTTTTCTCAAGAATCTCAAAACCTGTTTATACTCGTCTAGTATTTTATAATTCTCGGTCTCAATAATTCTGTCAAGAACAACAAAATATGCCCAAAAT
>JAZQER010000042.1:0-2442 GCA_045539095.1 Acutalibacteraceae bacterium
AGGTCTTGTCTTCCTAAGACCGCTTGGCCTCCGACTTCTCGGGATAAACCTCGTCAAACTTCTCGTGAACCTTGTCGTAAACGGGAAGCATTCTCTCATCTCTTACATTCTTATCGTCGGTGTCAAGAGCGTATTTCACGTCGTCGATAGCGAACTCCTTGATAGCCTCGAACATTTCCTCATCGGGATTCGCAGACTCAAATGTAAACTTGTCCTTACCAATCTCTGCAACAATAGAATTGATAAAGTTAACAATCTTTTGGTTCTCCTCGTGACCCTTCATAATAGCGTCGAACATAGTGTCATCAGGGATTTCCTTAGCGCCTGCCTCGATCATAGCAACAAGGTCTGCGGTAGAAGCAACGGTGAGCTGAAGCTCATTCTTCTCCTGCTGCTCGGCTGTGGGGTTGAGGACAATCTCGCCGTCAACATATCCTACAGAAATGCCTGAAATCGGTCCCTCCCACGGAATATCCGAGATGGAAAGAGCGATAGAAGCACCGATCATGGCGGTGATTTCGGGAGAGCAGTCGGGGTCAACCGACATAACGGTACATACAAGCGATACGTCGTTTCTCATATCCTTCGGGAAAAGAGGACGAACCGGTCTGTCGATAACGCGGGATGCAAGTATAGCCTTGTCGGTGGGCTTGCCCTCACGGCGTGTAAAGGAGCCGGGGATTCTGCCTACAGAATAAAGCTTTTCCTCAAAGTCAACTGAAAGGGGAAGAAAATCAATTCCGTCACGGGGCTTTGCAGAAGCAGTGGCCGCACAGAAAACGGAAGTTTCTCCATAGCGTATAAGGCAGGAGCCGTTAGCGAGAAGTCCCATTTTACCGGTCTCGACCTTTAGGGGTCTGCCTGCGAATTCAGTTTCAAAAACTCTGAAATTTTCGTACATGTTTTTTAACCTCCAATAATTTTTCACAGAGGATAGTTAAGCAATAAAGCCAACCTCAAAAAGACTTTTGAAGCTCGATTTACCGCTTCACTTTTCCCCTGCTTTTGATTTTTAAAAATACAGACAGACCGTATATAAATACACGGTCTGTCATATTTCCATAATTACTTACGGATGCCGAGACGCTTGATGATAGCACGGTAACGCTCAATGTCTACCTTAGTAAGGTAAGCGAGAAGGTTACGTCTGTGACCAACCATCTTAAGAAGTCCGCGTCTTGAGTGATGGTCCTTCTTATGAACCTTAAGGTGCTCAGTAAGCTCGTTGATACGGAATGTAAGAAGAGCAATCTGTACCTCAGGAGAACCTGTGTCACCCTCGTGAAGAGCGTACTCAGCGATAATAGCTGTCTTCTGTTCGTTTGTCATTTGTTTCACCTCATTTAAAATTATTCCGATAAACAAAGCAAAAGGTCGTTAGGTGGTCTCCATTGGAGCAGTCGCCCAAAGCCTTGTAAACGGTAGCCGAATTATTATACCACAATAAAATTAAAAAGTAAAGTGTTTTTTATACCGAAACAATATTATCCTTTTCTTCATATTTTAATTCAACCTCAAATTCTTCTTTTTGACGCGCCGCGCCCCGTCGTCCGATATAATAATATACACAGTAAAATAAGATAATATACACAAGGAAAAGGGCTACCACGCCAAGAGGATAAAGCACTTTATTCCCCGCGACCGCATTATAGAGTATGTCATACGGTGTGCCGTCTCCTTGCATTAAGAACATGTAGTTGTAATCGAGGGCCCGATTAGCAATATATGCCGCTATACAAAAAGCCGTTATTATCGAAAAAGTAATACCTATGTTTTTCCTCTTCATCGAAAGCATTCCGCTTATCATTATGTAAAGAGAGGCAAAGCCAGCTACTGCGTGTGTAACTCCCGACACGACATTATCAAAAGATAATACAGGATAGCTGCTGTAATTCTGGCCTGCAAAATAGGTTCCCATAAAAGCGCCAAGCAGTCCGAAAATTGCAACGAAATCAAGCGAGGCTTCTCGAAAGCGACCCTTTGAAAAAGCGGCAAGCGGTATTGTTATAAGCTGGATGCTGCACATAAAAAGCGGTAGCTCATAAAGCCAGCGCATCGGGTCTTTGCTTATTACGCACATCATAATGATTTTGAAAATCTCTGCCGCATCAATAAAAATTGCCGCAAATATAAGTACGCGGTTTTTCATCATCATATCCTTATGACGATTTTTAAGTCCAAATATTATTGCGAGCGCAATCATCGCGGCCATTAACGAGGTTACAAAGGTAAGATGCTGCCAGGAAAAGTACCCCTCAGGCACCCTTTCGTATCCACCAAAGCCAAAAAACTCTCTCATTTAAAGAGCCCCCAATTAATATAAATAGTATGTTAATTTTAACGATAGAGATCGCCTAATATAAATATTAAATCTTATTAAATACAATGTCAATATAAAAGATTTACCCTATATACAAAAATTTACAAAGGTTTTTTTCATAT
>JAZQER010000043.1:0-8405 GCA_045539095.1 Acutalibacteraceae bacterium
CGTTGGAGTTGGCGGCGGAGTGTTGGCGATAGTTACAGGTCTGGTCAGCTACGGCTCTGACCGAATAAAATTTTGGCTTGACCCTTGGTCCGACCCCTCGGGCAAGGGCTACCAGACCATTCAGTCATTGCTCGCAATTGGCTCGGGTGGACTAATGGGCAGAGGAATTGGGCAGTCAAGACAAAAGTATCTCTGGGTGCCTGAGCCACACAATGACTTTATTTTTGCTATCGTATGTGAAGAGCTCGGAATAATCGGCGCTCTCGCAGTGGTTCTCCTCTTTTGCGCCTTAGTTTGGAGAGGCTTTACGATTGCAATGAAGGCTGAGGATGCCTTCGGTTCATTCCTTGCGATAGGTCTGACCTTCCACGTGGGACTTCAGGCGCTTCTTAATATTTTGGTTGTTACCAATACCATACCGAATACAGGTATAAGCCTTCCGTTTTTCAGCTACGGCGGAACGGCGCTTATCATTCTTCTTGCCGAAATGGGCATTGTACTCTCAGTTTCTAGAGGAAGCAGTGTAGAAAAATAATTGTTCGAGGTAAAGATATGCATATTCTGTTTGCAGGCGGTGGAACCGCCGGTCATATAAATCCTGCCCTTGCTGTGGCAGGGTACATAAAAGAGGTCGAGCCCGATACAAAAATCAGTTACATCGGAACGGCAACAAAGCTCGAAGCAAAGCTAGTTCCTGCGGCGGGCTACGATTTTTATACTATCGACGTCGCAGGCTTTCAGCGCAAGCTAAGTCTTAAGAATATTTACAGGAACATTATCGCCGTTGAAAAGATGTTTTCTTCTTCACGAAAGGCGAGAAAGCTTTTGAAGCAATTAAAGCCCGATATCGTCATCGGTACGGGTGGATATGTAAGCGGACCCGTTCTCAGAGAGGCTGTAAAGCTTGGCATCAAGACCGCTATACATGAGCAGAATGCATACCCCGGTATCACGACAAAGGCATTGGCTCCTAATGTTGATAGGGTAATGCTTGCTATGCCTGAGGCCGAGCGGCATCTGAACCTTAAAAATAAACCCGTTATCACAGGCAATCCAGTCAGAGGAGAGCTTACAAGAATAACCCGCGCGCAGGCGCGTCGGGCACTCGGACTGGATGAGCGTCCGCTGATACTGTCATTTGGAGGAAGCCTCGGCGCTAGACCAATAAATGAAGCTGTAACAGGACTAATAAAGGCTCATTGCGGCAGTAAAAAGTATTATCATATTCACGGCGCAGGAAAAGCGGGATATGAAGCGACCCTTTCGGCTGTAACCGAAGAGTGCGGCTCTGTTTCGGAAGAAATATCTATCAAAGAATATATTAATAATATGGATGAGTGCATGGCGGCGGCAGACCTAGTTATCTGCAGAGCAGGTGCAATAACACTAAGTGAGCTTGCTGTATGCGGCAAGCCCTCGATTCTCATCCCGTCTCCGTATGTCGCTGAAAATCATCAGTATCATAACGCTATGACCCTTAAAAATTGCGGCGCAGCTGAGGTTATTGAGGAAAAAAACCTAACGAAGGAAAGTCTTACAAAGTTAGCTTTGGAGCTTATTGACGACAAGGGAAAGCTAAGCGTTATGAAGGAAAATGCCCTAAAGGCAGCAATTTCTGATTCTAAAGAGCGTATATATGCTGTAATTTTAGAACTCTACACCAAAAATTAAGACACCGCATATTATGAAATGAAAAGGTTTTGGCGAATTAATTTCATGTCAGATCCTTTTTATTTTCATATAAGCTGGTGTAATTATGTCGAAACTTTTTGTAGAAGGCGGAAAAAGGCTTTCGGGAGAAATAGAAGTTCAGGGTGCAAAAAACAGTGTCTTGCCGATACTTGCGGCAACCCTGCTGATAAAAGGCGTCTCGGTAATACATAACTGTCCTCTGCTGTCAGATGTCGATGTCGCAATTAAAATACTTACATATTTAGGCTGTAGCTGCAGACGAGTCGGGCACACAGTTACGGTAGACGCTTCGACTGTCGTATGCGACAAGATACCTGATGAGCTTATGCGTGAAATGCGCTCATCGGTGATGTTTTTAGGTGCTATACTGTCCCGATGCAAGAGCGCGGTTATAAGCAGTCCGGGAGGCTGTGAGCTCGGTCCGAGACCAATTGACCTTCATCTTAAGGCGCTTGGTGATTTGGGCTATACTATAGATGATAAAAACGGTTATATAATTTGCTCAAAGCAAGGTAAGCGTTCAAAGGGAAGGGTAAACCTTTCTTTTCCAAGTGTCGGTGCTACCGAAAATGCAATATTGGCGTCAGCTCTTAACCGAGGAAGAACCCTTATTACAGGAGCCGCCAGAGAGCCTGAGATTACCGACCTTGCCAACTTTTTAAATAAGGCGGGCGCTAAGATCTACGGCGCGGGTACAGATAACATTGAAATATTCGGAGTTGAAAGTCTGCATTCTGTTGAACACAGCGTCATTCCCGACAGAATAGTTGCCGCGACCTATATGTCGGCTGCGGCGGTAACAGGCGGAGATGTAGTGTTGACTCATATTGAGCCGAGTCACCTTACTGCAGTTATCAACAGCTTTAGCGAAATGGGCTGTGAAATTAAAACGGATAAAGAGTCGCTCTCAATTAAGGCACTTTGCAGACCGATAGCGGTAAGGGTTACAAAGACTATGGTTTATCCGGGATTTCCAACCGATGCAGGACCACTTCTTGTTAGCGCGCTGACTAAGGCGGAGGGAAGCTCGGTCTTTGTAGAAACCATATTCGAAAACCGTTACCGTTATATGGAAGAGCTGTCAAGGCTGGGGGCGGATATAAGACTGCATAACAAGGTAGCTGTGATAGAGGGCGTACCAAGCCTTATGGGTGCCAAGGTAAGCTGTACCGACCTTCGTGGTGGCGCCGCCCTGGTTATTGCCGCCCTTGGGGCAGAGGGCAGAACAGAAATAGATAAGATTTTTCATATCGAACGAGGGTATGAGGATATTGAAAACGATCTTAAAGCGCTTGGAGCGGTGATCGGAAAGGAAAAATAATAAATGACCGAAAAGGAATTCAGAGCAAAGGAACGCGCTGCCGCCGAGAAAAAAGCGGCGCAAAAGAAACGAAAAAAAAGAAATAGACGTGCGCTCATAGCCGTCACTGTTACGCTTATACTTTTGGTATCGGCGCTTATAGTTTTTGTCGGTGTTTCGTTTTTTAAGATAGAGTCAATATCGGTCGACGGAAATACAATGTACACCGCAGAGCAGATAATTGCGGCGGCAGAGATTGAAACAGGTGACAATCTATTGTTGTTAAATGAGAAAAAGCTCAGCGAAAAGCTTCAGAGGAGCCTACCGTATATTTCCGAGATAACCCTCGAAAAAACTTTGCCCTCGACTCTTGTATTTAAGGTCAAGGAAACAAGTGAAGAGATTTGCTTTTACTCATCGGGCATTTTTTATACTGCTAATTCTGACGGTAAGATACTGAATGAAGTGTCAGAACAGCCCGAAAATCTTCCTGTGATATCAGCAGGAGAGGGCTGTGGCTTTGTAACGGGTGAAAAGTATACCTGTGAGGATACTCAGAAGTCAGAACTTTTAAACCGACTTTTCGAATTTTCAAAAAGCTATAAATATAATGTGACCCACATCAACGTTTCTGATATTTACAGATGCTATATTGTCATAGATAACAACCTACTTGTAGAGCTCGGCTCGTCAAGCTATCTTGAGCAAAAAATTGAATTTTTACCCAAAATGCTTCAGCATATGTCGGACGGTGAGCACAATGTTGCAGACCTGAGCAGCTGGACTCCGGATAACGATGAGGCCATTTCTTATGAAAAAGATATAAATAGTTATCTTGAATTTAAATAATTTTAAAATTTCTATTGAAATTTGCAAATTGTTGTGATATCATAGATTTGTATAAATACGCAAATTGGGATTTTAAAATATTGGAGGAATAAAAAAATGGCATTCGATATGGCTACAGAGTTTGAAAATGACGCAGCTCAGATCATCAAGGTTGTAGGAGTAGGCGGCGGCGGAGGAAACGCTATCAACCGAATGGTTGATGCAGGTATCCGCGGCGTTGAGTTTGTTGCGATCAATACCGATAAGTCGGCGTTATATAAGTCTAAGGCTAATACTAAGATTCAGATAGGCGATAAGACCACTAACGGCCAGGGCGCTGGCGCAAACCCCGAAAAGGGTCGTGCCGCAGCTGAGGAGTCCAGAGATGAGATAGCAGCCGCTATCCGCGACGCTGATATGATCTTCCTTACCGCAGGTATGGGTGGCGGAACAGGTACAGGTGCCGCACCGATCGTTGCTCAGATCGCTAAGGAGCTTGGAATACTTACCGTTGGTATCGTTACAAAGCCTTTCCCCTTTGAGGGCAAGAGTCGTATGACTCAGGCTGAGGGCGGAATCGCCAGACTCAGCGAGCAGGTAGACAGCCTTGTTGTTATCCCCAACGAGCGTCTTAAGTTCGTTACCGAAGAGAAGATTACCTTCAAGAATGCATTTAACATAGCTGACGATGTGCTCCGTCAGGGTGTACAGTCTATCTCTGAGCTTATCAACGTTACAGCTCTCGTTAACCTCGACTTTGCTGACGTTACTACCATTATGAAGGATGCAGGCTATGCTCATATGGGCGTTGGTACCGCTACAGGCCGAGACAAGGCTGAGCTTGCAGCACGCGCTGCTGTTACAAGCCCCCTTATCGAGACCTCTATGCAGAACGCTCGCGGCGTAATCATCAGCATCACCGGTTCTGAGGATATGGGTCTTGAAGAGGTTGAGATGGCTGCTACTATCATTCACGATATGGCTCATCCTGATGCAACAATCATCTGGGGTGCTCAGCTTGATGACACTCTTGAGGATACAATGAAGGTTGTTGTTGTAGCTACAGGTCTTGGAGACGAAAAGAAGAAGGATTCTTCTTCTCCTGTTTTAGAGTCTATCATCTCCAGCAACGAGGAAGAGGATAACGAAAGTAATTATATCGACGTTATCAACCTCTTCAACAAATAATCGGTAGAATTAAGCCAGAACATATTAACCCCACCGACTTTGGTGGGGTTTTAATATTAAGAATTTTTTCGTGGCTTGAAGTATAGAAATACGTCTTTCACCACGAAAAAATTCATTCTGACTTAATTCTACTCGATTATTACATTCAATTAATTTTTCTCCGCTCGGAGTATAGAAATACACCTTCGCTACGAAGAAAAGAGTTTCTGCACTAATTTTACTCGATTATTATGTATTATTTTTATATAATCAGTGGCGAAGCCGCACCTTAATTATTAACTATTCATTATTAATAAAAAACACCGTCTACCAATCGGTAGGCGGTGTTTTGCGCTGTGATTAGCAGCAGCCGCAGTTGTTGTCGCATCCGCAACCGTTACCGGTGCCGATACCGTTGTTGCCGCAGCACATAAGGAGAAGGATTATAATAAGAATCCAAGAGCAGTTACCGCCGAAGTTTCCGTTACACATTCCGTTTAACCCCCTTTCGTTTACATCACATACTATGCAAAAAATACCAAGGCGGTCACAAATTATTTACAAAAATAATTATTGACTTTCCCTGACTTTCGTGTATAATTAAATCAAAGGTCAGTCAAAGTCAAATAAAGATATCTTTTTTAAGGTGTGATAAATTATGAGAATGAGCGATATAATTACCGAGAGGATACTGAGACTGCTTGAGGAGTCGGATGAAAATACTGCTGAGATACAAAGAAACGAGCTTGCCTCTATTGTAGGCTGCGCGCCGAGTCAGATAAATTATGTTTTATCCTCGCGTTTTACTCCAGAACAAGGTTACATTATCGAGAGCAGACGAGGCGGCGGCGGTTTCGTCCGCATATCTAGAATACAGGTTAGCCGCTCGTCGGCTTTAATGCATATCGTAAATTCTATCGGCTCACGTCTTGACCCGATGGAAACGAGAATAATAATAGAAAATTGCCTGCAGACGGGTCTTATCTCAGAAAACGCGGCAGCGCTTATGTCGTCAGCCCTTTCGCAGGTGTCAATTTGTTCAGTACCGCAGGAGTACAGAGAATATTTAAGAGCATCAGTATTAAAGCAGATGCTTCTTACTCAGATATAAAGGCAGGGATAATATATGTTATGTCAGAAATGCGGTAAAAACACCGCTACTACCCATATAAAAACGGTTATAAATGGCACTGTATCCGAGCTTAATCTTTGTGGCTATTGTGCCGCAAAGGGTGGATATTCAGGTTTTGCCAAGGGTTCTATATCTAATATGCTGGCTTCAATGCTGGGACAGACTATGCAGATGGGTGAAAAGGTGCCTCAGAGAAGCTGCGGGTGCTGCGGAATGTCATTTTCGGAGATCGCTGAAAGCGGAAAGGTCGGTTGCGCCAACTGTTATACCGAATTCAAAAATGAGCTCACTCCGTATCTTAAAAGGATACACGGCAGTGTAAAGCATAACGGTAAGGTAGCAGGCACAAGAAAACTTGCGGTTATAAGAGAGGAAAATAAGCTTGATGCTTTGAAAGCAAGGCTGGCTGAGCTTATTGCGGCTGAGAACTATGAGGAAGCAGCTATAGTCCGCGATGAGATAAAAAAAGAGGAGGGAAGACAATGAGCTATTGGTATTTAAACGATACCGATGGTATCGTAGTGAGCTCACGCGTCAGACTTGCCAGAAATCTTGCGGATATGCCCTTTCCTAGGCGAATGTCTCCCGAAATGATGAGCGAGCTTTGCTCCAAGGTAAAGACAGCTGTAGGTGAAATTTCAAACCAACTGAGTCTTAAGCTTCAGTTTATAGAAATGAACCTTGTCCCCGATAATGAGGTCGCCGCAATGGTGGAGCGTCACATTATCAGTCGTGAGTTTGCCGAGAAGCATCAGGGAAGAGCGATAGCAATTTCGGACGATGAGAGCGTCAGCATAATGATTGGAGAAGAGGATCATATCAGAATTCAGGTGCTTGGAGGAGGTCTTTCACTCGATAGTGTCTATGCCTTGGCAGATAAAATAGATACAGCGCTTGGCGAAAAACTGAATTTTGCATATGATACCGACCTCGGTTATCTCACCGAATGTCCGACAAATATCGGAACAGGACTTAGAGCATCGGTGATGCTGCATCTTCCGCTTTGTGAGGACACAAAGAGTATTGCCTCAATAGCAGAGGCTATAGGAAAAATAGGCTTTACGGTTCGCGGAATGTACGGTGAGGGCAGTAACTCCAAGGCATCTCTTTATCAGATTTCAAATCAGATAACCCTCGGTATAAGTGAGAAGAGCGCGGTTGAAAACCTCAAGATAATAGCGGGTCAGATAGTTGAACGCGAGGAAAAGAGCAGACTTGATGTGAGCCGCTTAAGACTTGAGGATACTGTATGCAGAGCGCTTGGAACAGCCAAATCAGCAAGGCTAATGCCCTCTGAAGAATTTATGCAGCTCATATCAAGGATTAAACTCGGTAAGGATATGGGTATAATCGATATCGGAGACATCAGTCCGATAGAACTGCTTATCAATGCGAGCCCTAGTATGTTGCAGTCAAAATACGGACAAATGAGCGCAGCAGAGCGGGATGAATTCCGCGCAAAAAGCATAAGAGAAATACTTGAAAACAGCAGGTGATACTATGAAGTATTCGTTTAACGGATTTACGCCAAAAGCCAACAGTGCCGTAAACCTCGCCGTCTCATCGGCTGAGGGCTTCGGCCACACATATATAGGCAGTGAGCATTTATTGCTTGGACTGCTCAAGACCGACGACAGTGTCGCAAAGCTGATACTCTCAAAAAGAGGGGTTACAGCTGATAAAATATCCGAGCTTATCGAGGATACCATAGGGGTAGGAAACCGAACAGAGCTTACCCCGAACGACCTTACGCCGCGCGCCCACAGAGTGCTTGAAACAGCCCTTTCAGGTGTTAACAAGTCGGGCGGAGAGAAGGTTGGAACAGAACACATTCTGCTTGCAATACTCAGCGAGTCGGATAACTATGCTATACGTTTTCTTCATGAGCTTGGCGTAGATGTATCTGAGCTTACGCTAGATGTTCTCGATACAGCGGATGTAGCCGAAGATATTACGGCACAAAAGGCGGATAAAAGCGGTAAAAATAGCAAACGAAATGAAAAGCTTCCAACCCTTGAAAAGTTTGGAAGAGACCTCACGCAGGAGGCGGAAGAGGGTAGAATCGATCCCGTTATAGGAAGAAGCGAAGAGATAGAGCGTGTTACGCAGATACTTTGCAGAAGAACTAAAAACAATGCCTGCCTTATCGGCGAGCCCGGCGTCGGAAAGACGGCTATCGCAGAGGGACTTGCGCTTAAAATAGCTTCAGGCGAGATTCCCGAGATACTTAAAGGTAAGAGGCTTATATCCCTCGACCTTACAGGTATGGTTGCGGGAACAAAATAT
>JAZQER010000044.1:0-16936 GCA_045539095.1 Acutalibacteraceae bacterium
GGAACTCCATCTCCTCAGCGAAATTGTATCCGCCGATTACACTTTTAGCATGCTCAAGTCCACTACCAAAGCCACTGGCCTTCTGGGGAACAGTGGTTGACTGTGCAGTGATTAACGGAGTTACGCTGTCTACATATGTAGCAGGTCCGTATTTTTCAGAATCGGTTGCTGTTGTTCCGCTAACATCTGCCGCGGTAACATAGAAGACGTCGTCAGCACTGACCTGTGTGGCGCCTTCGCCCGGGTTCTCGCCTGATGCGGTGATTGCCATAAACGCTCCGCAAAGGGAGGTCATAAGCACTACAACCGCACAAACGATTGAAAGCAATTTTCTCTTCATATTATCTCTCCTTTTAAAAAATAGCAAAAGGTTGCCCCTTTTATTCGAATTCTACCATAATTTACATTGGTTGTCAACAATTTTTAGTTAGTTTATTAACAAAATCGTAAAATTTGCAATTTCTTTCAATTTGGAAAATAATATTTTCTAAATAGATAATTTTGTCTGTTTGATTTGCGCATTTGCGCGCAAATACCGTAAAAGCGAGCCGAATTGAGGCTATATTGCGTGATTTTCGCCGGAATTCTTGTAATTGGGCTCACAGGTAAGGTTAACTCCGAGACGTTTAAATATCTTTTCGTCAATTTGAGAAAGCATTACAGAGGAATGTACCTCACAGCCGCGAAGATTTCCAAGCTGCTCCATAGCCGATTCCGCTACAGGGTCGGTTGCGGCGCAAATAGACAGAGCTACAAGCACCTCGTCGGTATGAAGTCTTGGGTTTCGGTTTCCGAGATGGTCAACCTTCAGATGCTGTACAGGCTCTATAACGTTGGGAGAAATGAGATGCACCTCGTCATCTATACCTGCAAGGGCTTTAAGGGCATTTAAAAGCAGAGCTGAGGATGAACCAAGCAGACTCGACGTCTTTCCTGTAACAATGCGTCCGTCGGGAAGCTCCATTGCCGCCGCGGGAAGTCCCGTAAGAGCCGCTTTCTGCAGTGCGGGTGAAATTACCTTTCTGTCGGTGGGGTTAATACCCGCTTTTTTCATCAGAAGCTCAAGCTTATAGACTGTGTCTTCACTTGTCTTGCCGTTTCTCGCTTCGCAAAGCGCAGTGTAGTATCGTCTTACTATCTCGTTACAGGAAGCCTTTCTGCACAGTTCATCGTCAATTATACAGTTTCCTACCATATTGACGCCCATATCGGTAGGCGATTTGTAGGGGCACTCGCCGAATATACTCTCTAGCATCGCCTTAACTACCGGAAATATCTCCACATCGCGGTTATAGTTAACGGTTAGCGTTCCGTATGCTTCAAGATGGAAGGGGTCAATCATATTTACATCGTTAAGGTCTGCGGTTGCGGCTTCGTAAGCATAGTTTACCGGATGGTTGAGTGGAAGATTCCATATCGGGAAGGTCTCGAACTTGGCATAGCCCGCTTCTATTCCCCTCTTGTGCTCGTGATATAGCTGCGAAAGGCAGGTCGCCATCTTTCCGCTTCCCGGTCCCGGCGCTGTGACCACAACAAGCTCACGGCTGGTTTCGATATATTCATTTTTTCCGTAGCCCTCATCACTTACTACCTTATATATATTAGAGGGGTATCCTTCGATCACATAATGCTTGTATACTTTGATGCCAAGCGATTCGAGTCTTTTCTTGAAAGCTCTTGCCCGAGGCTGTGACGCATATCTTGTCATCACAACGCTGCCGACGTAAAGTCCTATGCTTCTGAAGATATCTATTAATCTTAAGGTATCCATATCATAGGTGATACCCAGGTCTCCTCTAACCTTGTTCTTCTCAATGTCTGCCGAGTTTATGGTAATAACAACCTCTACGCGCTCTTTCATCTGCAGAAGCATTTTAAGCTTGCTGTCAGGGCTGAAGCCCGGGAGAACCCTTGACGCGTGGTAATCGTCATAGAGCTTTCCGCCAAACTCAAGATAGAGCTTTCCGCCAAATTCGGAAATGCGCTCCATAATACGCTCTGACTGCATTTTAAGATATTTATCGTTATCAAAACCTATAGCCTTCATTTTAAGCCTCTATCTATGTTATTCATTATATCCGTTGGGATTGTTTTTCTGCCATCTCCAGGAATCGGCACACATCTCGTCAACTCCACGCGCAGCCTCCCAGCCGAGCAGTTGCTTTGCCTTGGTAGAATCCGCATAAACCTCGGCGAGGTCTCCGGGACGTCTAGGCGCTACTACATAAGGAACATCTGCACCCGAAGCCTTAACAAAAGCATTCCTCAGCTGCAGAACAGAAATTCCGTTTCCTGTACCGAGGTTTATTGCCTCGCAGCCCTTATTTTCTAAAGCCCAGCCAACCGCCTTAACGTGACCGTCAGCAAGATCGACAACATGAATGTAATCGCGAACGCCGGTGCCGTCTACAGTGTCATAATCATCGCCAAATACGCTCAGCTTTTCGAGTCTGCCGACCGCCACCTGAGCAATATAGGGCATAAGATTATTAGGTATACCTTTAGGGTCTTCTCCGATAGTGCCGCTCTCGTGAGCACCGATCGGGTTGAAGTAACGCAGAAGCGCAATGCTCCAGCTGTTATCTGAAACATAGACATCGCGAAGTATCTCTTCTATAAAATACTTAGTTCTGCCATAAGGGTTGGTTGCGCCGAGTGGCATATCCTCTTTAAGGGGAACCTCAGTGGCTACACCGTAAACCGTTGCAGAAGAGGAAAACACAAGCCGTTTGCAATCATATTCCCTCATAACCTCTAAAAGCGAAATTGTACTTATAAGATTATTGTCGTAGTACTCAATGGGTTTTGCAACCGACTCGCCCACTGCCTTGAGTCCTGCAAAATGGATGACTGCCTCGATGTTATTCTCGCTGAATATCTTTCTGAGGGCATCCTTGTCACGTACATCCTCTTTATAAAATTTTACCTTTTTACCTGTTATCTTTTCTACCCTTTTAAGAGACCTATCACTGCTGTTATCAAGGTTGTCAACCACTACCACTTCGTATCCTGTCTTTAAAAGCTCCACACAAGTATGACTGCCGATATAACCGGCGCCGCCTGTTGTTAAGATCGCCACAGAAAATCACCCTCCCAAAAATACATATACATGTTAATGTTAAAGTAGTTGACCTTTTTTGTCAATAGATTATTTCATAAAATATGTTATTTACAATTAAAAATTTTTATGTTAAAATACTTATATTATTATGGGGTTTTGTCCCCGTTTTCAGAAAGGAGCGCCCGATATGGATTATATGCTTAACCCGTCCTCGATGCAGAGCGTTTTTATGGTCCCGAGCCAAGCTGTCAGGTCATACATTAAGCTTGCATCAGCAGAACAGCTACGGGTGCTGCTTCATACGATGAGCAACATTTCAACAGGTATTGACCCCGATAGCGCGGCAGAATCTCTCGGTATACCGCTCGACAGTGTGAAGGATGCTCTTAACTTCTGGTGCGATGCAGGGATATTTACAAAAAACAACTCGGTAGATTTTAAAAAGGCTCCTGAAAAACGAAGTGTCGCTAAGACTGAAACCGCGCTGCCCACCCGAGAAGAGATTGCTATGATGGGCGCTACCGACGAGCGCGTAGTATTTTTGCTTCGAGAAGCCGAGCTTAAATTTAAGCGTCCTTTGAGATTTTCCGAAATGCAAAGTCTCGTATCGCTCTATGCAGATGACGGAATGGATGTTTCACTAATACTTATGATAATAGAATATGCCGTCAGTGAGGGTAAAAACTCGATTCGTTTCATAAACGATACTGCTCGCCGCTGGCTGGATGCAGGTGTTGATTCAGTCATTGCCGCCGAAGAACAGATAGAAAGATTAAGCCGCCAAAAATCAGCTTGGAGCATAGTAGAAAAGGCCTTCGGGATTGATCGCCGTCAGCCAAGCACTAAGGAGCTTGAATACTCTGAAAAATGGGTCGTCGAGTGGGGCTTTTCACGCGAGATGCTGAAAGCCGCCTACGACGGTTGCGTAGATTCAAAAGCAAAGCTCTCCATGCCCTACATAAATAAAATCCTTGAAAGCTGGCACAGTAAGGGCTATAAATCTGTTGCAGATACTAAGACGGTAACCTCGAAGCCAAAAAGCTATACAGATGATGCTCCTTCCTATGATAAGGCTTTATTTGAAAAAATGCTCGACAGCGATAATTGATTCTTCGTTTTGTGAGGTGAAATATGGGATACCGAAGTGAAATATATCAAAGGGCACTGAAAATTAAAAACGATGCCGTAAAAACGGCTAAAGCCGAATATGAAAAGAAGCTGTCCGATCTTCGCGTTAAAAGCGAAGATTTTAAAACGGTTGAGGAGGGGCTTTTACATCTCGGCCCCGCTATAGCCATCGCCGCTTTTTCGGATGACAAGGACAAGCTTTCTGAATTTCGGAGAACGAGCGAGGTACTGAACGCAAAGTACAAGCAGCTGCTCGAACTCGAGAAGATTGTAAAACCCGAATTTTTTTGTAGAAAATGCGAGGATTCGGGATATTTTGGCGGCGGATATTGCGACTGTGTAAAGGATATTGCAAAAACACTTGTTGCACAAGAGCTTTCTAAGACTATGCCTCTCGGTGACTGCCGTTTTGATAATTTTGACCTTAACTACTACCCCGACGAAACCGATGAGAAGGGCATTAATCCGCGACGTCGCGCAGCTCTGATACTAGAAAAATGCAAAAACTTCGCAAACGAATTCCCAAACGGCACAGGCTCGCTCCTTTTTATGGGCCAGACAGGGCTTGGAAAAACACACCTTTCTCTTGCTATAGTATCTGCAGTAAGCGCAAAAGGATACGGTGTAGTTTACGGACCTGCGGGAAAACTTTTTTCAGCAGTAGAGAAAGAGCATTTCTCGTATAGCGGTGAAACCGAAAAGCGTGATTCTCTGCTTTCTTGCGATCTTTTGGTCATTGACGATCTCGGCACTGAATTTTTATCTGCTTTTACTGTTTCTCTTGTAAACGATATTATAGATTCCCGTCTGCTTGAGGGAAAATCTACCATAATAAGCACAAATCTTTCAATAGATGATATTGAAAAAAGGTATACGCGACGTGTTGCCTCCCGACTCATGGGTAATTATGATACCAAACGATTCGTCGGAACTGATATCCGACAGCAAAAGATTCTTAAATAGACAAAAACTCCGACACTGCTGTGTCGGAGTTTTTTATTATAAATTATTCAGCTTTTGCTTCCATTATTGCCCTGAAGTCATCGCCTGATATCTTCTCTTCGGAGAAAAGAATACGCGCCACTTCATTAAGCTTATCCATATTAGCCTTTAGTATATCGATAGCTCTGTCATACTGAGTCATAACGATGGATTCTATTTCCTCGTCTATCATTGCGGCGATTTTATCCGAGTAGTTCGGTGTAGATGAGAAATCTCTTCCTAAGAACACCTCGTTATTATCGTTGCCGTAAACGACAAGACCGAGCTTATCACTCATACCGTACTTAGTGACCATCTGACGGGCAATGTCTGTGGCTCTCTGCATATCGTTAGAAGCGCCTGTACAGATATCATCCTGTGTCAGCTGTTCAGCAGCACGTCCGCCAAGCAGACTGCATATATCCTCAATAAGTTCACGCTTTGAAACATGTCCCTTTTCCTCAGTAGGAAGATACATCGTATATCCTGCCGCCATACCTCGCGGGATAATAGATATTTGGTGAACAGGATCCTGAGTAGGAAGGAAGTAGGAAACTATAGCGTGACCCGCCTCATGGTAAGAGGTTATCATCTTATCCTTATCCTTGACAACGTGAGACTTCTTCTCGGTTCCCATAACTACCTTAATGGTGGCTTCTTCTATCTGCTCCTGAGTGATAGCCTTGAGGCCCTTACGTGCAGCAAGCAGTGCTGCTTCGTTTAAAAGATTTGCAAGGTCTGCACCTGTGAAGCCTGAGGTGGAATGAGCAATTTTTTTAAGACTCACATCGGGAGCTAGCGGCTTTCCGCGGGAATGAACCTTTAGTATAGCCTCTCTTCCTTTTGCATCGGGATAGTTGACAGTTATCTGACGGTCAAATCTGCCAGGTCGTAGAAGCGCCCTATCAAGAATATCGGGGCGGTTTGTAGCTGCGATAACTATAACGCCTGTGTTCTCACCGAAGCCGTCCATTTCAACAAGCAACTGATTCAGAGTCTGCTCACGCTCATCGTGTCCGCCGCCCAGACCTGCGCCCCTTTGTCTGCCTACAGCATCGATCTCATCGATAAAGACAATGGAAGGAGCATTCTTCTTGGCCTCATCAAAAAGGTCACGCACACGCGATGCGCCGACACCAACAAACATCTCAACGAAGTCAGAACCCGAGATTGAGAAAAAGGGAACCCCTGCCTCACCTGCAACGGCCTTGGCAAGAAGGGTCTTACCCGTACCGGGAGGTCCTACTAAAAGAACACCCTTCGGTATTTTCGCCCCGAGCTCATTAAAACGTTTGGGATCCTTAAGGAAGTCTACGACCTCCACAAGTTCGGCCTTTTCCTCGTCAGCACCCGCAACATCGGCAAAGGTTGTCTTTTTCTTCGGATCGGCTTTTTTAACCTTCGCCTTGCCGAAGGTCATGGTCTTATCCATTCCCATACCGCCGCCCATTTTTCTGGTCATGAGTATCCAGAATAAGGCGATTACACCTATCATCAACAACGTAGGAACAAGACTGACCAGCCACGAACCTTCCCTTCCGCTCTTATAATCCATTTTTATCATAAGACTGGGGTCGGATTCTCTGTATTCCTCATTTGTTTCCATAACGATCTCATTTATATCATTATAGAATATATTCGGGTCAGCTACCGTATAGCGATAGGTTTTTCCGTCCTCTCGTAAAGTATATTTTAGCTCGCCGCTGTAGAGGTTGAGGTGATATTCCGAAACCTTATTATTCTGAAACAACTCGACAATGTCGAAATATTTCTTTTGTTCAACCTGCTTAGTACCCAAAGAAACCGCAACAACGGCGATAATAAGTATTATCGGGATTCCAAGGTAAAGCAGAACGTTACGTAAATTTTTATTCAAAAACCCACGTCCTTTCTGTAATTCTTATTTAGTATAAACCTTCGGGTCAAGTATACCCAAGAAAGGCAAATTTCTGTATTTTTCATCATAGTCAAGTCCGTAACCTACCACGAAAGCATCGGGTATCTTGGCACCGACATAATCTGCATAAACATCGGCCTTGCGCCTTTCCGGCTTATCCAGAAATGTACATATCTTAAAGCTTGACGGCTTTCTGGTCATAAGCAGATCGCGCAGATTTGAAAGTGTTACGCCTGAGTCAAGAATGTCCTCTACAATAAGAAGATCATATCCCGAAAGATCGATATTAAGGTCCTTTATGATCTTGACCGAGCCCGAAGTCGAGGTGCCGGAGCCGTAGGATGACACCGCCATAAAGTCTATCTTACAGTGAATTTTTATTTCCCTTAAAAGGTCAGCCATAAACATAACCGAGCCCTTAAGCACGCTGACCACAAGCAAATTTTTACCCTTATAATCCTCGGTTATCTGCTTACCGAGCTTTTTTATTATTTCACTTATCTGTTCTTCGCTGAGTAGCACCTCAGCAATATCTGATCTGTCAATCATATTTAACTTCCCCCAAAAATAATGATTTATTAACATTAAAGGCTACCGTGTTTTGAGTATTTGCATCAATCTTTACTCTCTCTGCCACTCCGACCGAATATATCCAGACGACACCCTCGTCATCTGCGGCAATCGGTAATATATCGCGTTCTTCTGTCGGAATTTTGAGTTCGTTAAACAGTTTTTTTAAGCTTTTGGTACAGTTTCTGCCGCAAAGTCTTATGCTGTCGCCCTCGTTTCGTGTCCGAACGGTTAATTTGCCTTTTATTTTATCACAGTCAATCCTGTTTTTTAATAACAAATTGTAAACATTGGATTTTTTCTCATTCTTTTCATAAACCAGCTCGGTTTTATATGAGAACGTCGCTTTTTCCCCGTCACGGCAGATCTTAAAAAGCTTGCCGTCACATTCTGCCCATAATCCGCAAGGGAGACTTGCCTTTCCGCCCTTTTGCAAAATCTCATACATCCTGTTTATATGAAGATTGTCTGCATTATTACCACTCTGCTCATAAAAAAGCATAGCAAGTACCCGTTTAGCTATAGACGGATGCTGTTCTTTTAGCATGGTGGCATCAATACGGTCATCCTTTGCAATTATTGAGTATATCTTTGTTGCCATACCGCTAAGAAAATCCGCATCCTCACGAAGGACTTCACTATTAGCGCTAACAGTCTGTTCAACCGATGGGTTTATACTTTTTAACGCGGGTATTATATTGTGCCTTATATAATTTCTCGAATAGTCATCCGAAAGGTTGCTTGAATCGGTCACAAAGTCGATATTTTTTTCTTTAAGATAATGCTCAATCTCGTAGCGTGTGCATTCAATAAGAGGTCGGATAAAAATATCCCTTACGGGCGGAATTCCGCTAAGCCCTTTTGTAGCGCTTCCACGGGTCATATTATATACAACGGTTTCGAGATTATCGCTCTCGGTATGGGCTACCGCAACGAGTCCGCCCGCGTGCTTTTTGTAAAGCTCATAGCGGACATTTCTGGCGCATAGCTCTATGCTCTCCCCCTTGCTCTCGGCTTGGGCTTTTATATCGCAACGCTCTACAGTAAGCGGTATGTCAAGCTTTTTACAAAGCTCCGTTACAAAATTTTCATCTCTGTCCGACTCCTCGCCTCTAAGACAGTGGTTAAGGTGAAAAGCCGAAAGAGTCAGCCCAAATTCATCTTTAAGCTCATACAAAACATATAAAAGACACACCGAATCGGCTCCCCCCGATAACGCAACGGTCACATCAGAAGAAGCCGAAAGCATACCATATTTATTAATTGTATTCTTAATTTTATTAACCATTTATCTGAACACATCCTGCGAAGCAAAGCGTGTGAACTTGCCGTCCCAATGCAGCTCAACCGTATCGACGCTACCGTGGCGGTTTTTAGCAATAATTATCTCTGCCTTGTTCGGATCGCCCTTGTTTTCTTCATCCTTTTCATTATCGTAATATGTATCACGGTAAATGAAAAGTACCTGATCGGCATCCTGCTCGATAGAGCCCGATTCACGAAGATCAGACAGCGCAGGCTTGTGGCTCTTGCCCTTCGCCTCGGTACCACGCGAAAGCTGTGCGCAGCAGAGGACTGGTATGCGAAGCTCCTTAGCCATCGCCTTTAATGCTCCCGTTATCTCCTGCACCTGCTGCACGCGGTTGTCGTTCTTGCGGTTGCTTGAGGGAGCGATAAGTCCAAGGTAGTCTATAATAACAAGATCCACCTTTTTCATACGGCGAAGCTTTGCCTTCATCTGCTGAACGGTGATGCCTGCGGTCTCGTCAAAATAAAGCTCTGCGTCACCGAGCATTTTTCCCGCCTGAGCAAGTCTTGTCCACTCATCGGGTGTGAGTTCACCTGTGCGAAGCTTCTGACTCTCGATAGACGCCTCGTTGGATAACATTCTCTGCGCGAGCTGATCTCTTGTCATTTCAAGAGAGAAGAAACAAACCGTTTTCTTTGCATTCACTGCTACATTTCGCGCAATATTAAGCGCAAGAGATGTCTTACCCATACCGGGTCGCGCACCGAGTATGATAAGGTCTGACTTATTAAGTCCCGTCGTTATCTTGTCAAGCGCAGATATTCCCGTAGGAATTCCGATATAATCGTTTCTTGTCTCGGGGTTTACCATTTTATTCAGTCGGTCGTAGGTCTCGTTCAGAATAACCGACTTGATATGCGTAAGGCCCGAAACCTCTCTTCCCTGCCGTATACTGTAGATAGAATTCTCTGCTCTTTCAAGCAGCTCGTTTGCGTCGACAAGATGCTCATTTACATTCTTTATAATGTCGCCCGCAGCGGTCAGCAGAGAGCGCGCAAAATAACGTTCTTTTACTATCTCAACATATGTAGCGATATTAGCAGGGACGACAAACATCTTCATAAGCTGAGTAAGATAAGCCTTCCATCCCGCCTCATCATAGACCGTGCTGTCCGATTTAAGCTGCTCTAAAAGAGACACGAAGTCGATAGCATGACCTTTAAGCTCAATCATTGAACAAAGTGTTCTGTATATGACCCTGTGCTGCGGAAGCAGAAAATATTCAACCTCCATATCGGTTGCTACAAGATTAAGGGTTGGCGGGTCGATAAGTATTGAGGCAAGTATCGCCTGCTCAGCTTCTTCAGAATGGGGCATCTCCATACCGACTGCAGAAGCTGTAAAATCAAATTCAGGACTCATTTTTAAGTTCCTTTCGTTATTTTTCTGCCGGGGATACTACAACTGTAAAGGATGCTGTTATTTCTGTGAAAAGCTTAACCGTCGCTGTATACTCGCCAAAATTCTTGATATCTGCAACGGTAAGCTTTTTCTTTTCTATTTTGGTGCCCAGCATACGGTTCAGTTCTTCTGTAACCTCTTTGGAGGTCACAGAGCCGAAAAGCTTTCCGCTGGAGCCGGCCTTTGCTTTAATCTCGACCTTTTTTCCCTCTATCAAAGCAGCGGTTGCCTTTGCAGCTGCCTTTTCCTCTTCGTAGTGGTGCACCTTAGCCTCGGCCTTGCTGTTAAACTCTGCCATAGCGGCAGCATTCGCCTCACGAGCAAGATTCTTAGGGAAGAGGAAGTTTCTCGCATATCCGTCGGACACATTTACAAGCTCGCCCTTTTTGCCGTGTCCCTTAACATCCTCCAGTAAAATAACCTTCATTTTATATCACCTTTCTTACTTTTTAGTCTGTTCTTCTTTATATTCGTTAATGGCTCCTATTAGTAGTTTATAAGCCATATCGTAACTCTCGGCTCTTATCTGGCAAGCCGCGACCGTTCTATGACCGCCTCCGCCAAGCTTTTCAACTATTTTTTTCACATTCATATCTCCGAATGACCTGGCAGAAATGTTTATGCGGTCTGCCGACGGACAGATGACGAAAGATGCTCTGACTCCGCTTATTGTCAGCAACTCGTCCGCCGCCTGAGCGGCGCAAACTCTTGAGTAACTGTCGTTTATCTCACTTTTCGATATGGCGCAGTCATCGTAAATATGCGCGTCTGCAACTATCTCATACTTTCTTTTACAGACCTCTATGCTTTCGGAAAAGAGTTGCTTTACCGTCTTTGGCTCAGCCTTTTGCTGACGGAGATAAGACGCAATCCTAAAGGTATCGGGTCCCGTATTCATAACGAAGTTTTTAGTATCCAGCATAATGCCTGAGAAAAGCGCGTTAGCGGCAATTTTCCCAATCTGTCTGGCGCTTTGAGTTTTGATTATTGCCGTACATATTTCGCAAGCTGAAGACGCCGAGGTCTTAAGAAAGCTGAGTGTTGCTCTTGAAGCAAAATCGTCAGCCTTAAGGTGATGGTCGATTATAACAACCTTGCCTGCTTTTTCATATACTCGCTCAAAATCCATAAGACACGGACGGTGGGTGTCTACTACAATGAGCAAAGTATTACCATTTACAAGCCCGTCTATATCGGCTTCTCCGTAAAACTTGCATTCTTTATCACTGTAGCAAATCAGATCAATAAGCGGTCTGCCGAGAGTATTTTCTTTATTAAGAATCATACTGACCTTATATTTGTCGCGAAGATGCGCGTAGAGTCCGTAAGAGGCACCGATAGAATCAAGGTCGGAAAACTTGTGACCCATAATGACTATGTTTGAAGCCTCTTTACAAAGCTTATCCAGTTTTTTCGAGAACTTCATAAGCTTCATATCAAGAACACCGATGTTAGAGATCAAATCTATAGCCTTAATTAGGGTTGCAAGAACAGTTACGCTGAGAACTGCGACCGCAACAGCAACATAAGGATTAAACAAAAATGTTATAGCTGTAACACATACGCAAAAAGTTATCATAATAACGAGTATTTTTGTTTTGAGAGTAAGGATTCTCACGGTCGCATCTCCCTTCGGAATTATATTTCCATTATAACAGGCAGTATCATCGGACTTCTTCTGGTCGTCTCATAAAGATACCTTGAAACGGCATCTCTTACTCTTGAACGAACGGTATTAAAATCCCTGATATTCTGAATGTAGCAACGTTCTATAGCATCCTCAGCCACTGTCGTTATCTGAGCGATAAGCTCCTCGGATTCCTTGGCGTAGACAAAGCCTCTGGTAACAATATCCGGTCCCGCCACCACCTCTCTGGTCGCGCGGTCCATAGTGAAGGCCACAACAATTATACCGTCATCGGCAAGATGCTTACGGTCTTTAAGCACAACGCTTCCGACGTCACCAACCCCAAGTCCGTCAACTAAAACGCTTCCTGACTGTACAGTTTCAGTCTTTTTCATACTGCTTTTTGTAAGCTCAATAACATCGCCGATATTTGCGATAAGTATTCTTTCTTTGGAAATGCCTACACCGTTTGCAAGCATAGCGTGCTTATAAAGATGCTTCTGCTCGCCATGAGCGGGCAGAAAATACTTAGGCTTTACAAGCGAAAGCATAAGCTTTAATTCTTCCTGACAGGCGTGACCTGAAACGTGTACATCGTACATTTTTTCATATACAACATCTGCTCCCCGCTTCATAAGCTCGTTTACGACCTTGCTGACAAGCTTCTCGTTGCCGGGAATGGGAGTTGCCGAAATAATTATCATATCGTTTGGCACGATATCAACATTTCTGTGGTCATTATACGCCATTCTGTGAAGCGCGGAAAGAGGCTCTCCCTGACTGCCTGTAGTAATTATAACAAGCTGTTCTGCAGGGTATTTATTAATGCTTTCAATATCTATCATCACATTATCAGGCACGTTAAGATAACCAAGCTCCGACGCGACTGATACGACATTCAGCATACTTCTGCCCGAAACCGCAACCTTTCTCTTATAACTTACCGCCGCATCAATTATCTGCTGTATGCGGTGAATATTGGAAGAGAATGTTGCCACGATTATACGGTTTCTTCCCGCTTTTCTGAAAAGATGTGCAAATGACTCTCCCACTACCTTTTCCGACGCGGTATAACCGGGTCTCTCTGCATTTGTCGAATCGGAAAGGAGTGCCAACACTCCCTCCGCGCCAAGCTTTGCAAAACGGGAAAGGTCTATTACCTGGTCGTCAATAGGTGTTGTATCTATCTTAAAATCTCCCGTCTGTACAACGGTACCGACAGGACACTTGATAGCAAAGCCTACTGCGTCGGGAATTGAGTGATTAACATGAATAAATTCTACGCTAAAGTTACCAACCGTCACCTTTTCGCCCGGATTTGTAACGTACAGCTTCGCTCCTCCGAGCAGTTTATGCTCGCGCAGCTTACCCTCAACAAGGCCGAGAGTAAGTCTGGTTCCGTAAATAGGAATGTTAAGATGTCTCAAAAGATAGGGTATTCCGCCTATATGATCCTCGTGTCCGTGTGTGACAAAAAGTCCGAGTATCCTTTCCTTGTTCTGAACAAGGTAAGAGAAATCGGGTATAACGATGTCTATTCCCGGCATTTCCTCATCAGGAAAGCTCATTCCGCAATCGACAAGAATTATATCCTGCTTATACTCATAAACGGTGATATTCTTGCCTATCTCTCCGAGTCCTCCGAGCGGAATTATACGCAAAGGTGATTTTTGAGTTGTCCTTTTTTTATTTGCGGTGTTTTTTGTAGACTTCTCTGTAGCCACCTTCTTGCTTTGAGGAGAGTGTTTTTTTGTTTCTTTTTTTACTGTATTTGTTTTTGTTTTGGTGTAATTTTTCTTTTTAGCGGTCTTTTCATCCGACATTCAAAATATTCCTTTCATAAACTAAAGTATGTATCGAAACTCCCGTCCGTACAGCCTTGCGCTCGTCACGTCAGGGTGATAAATTGCATAAATAATCAATATAATTTTACTGTCAAACCATCATATTGTCAAGTATAAGTATATATTATTAATTATTGGATAACGTTCTGCTATCTAATCATTTATTTATTGAAAAGAGAGTCGATATGTGTTAAAATAAGTAAAACTTTATTTGGAGGAATTTACTTTGGCAGAGAAAAAGGTTCTTATTACCCGCGACAGTACAAGCGATCTTCCACCCGAATTAGTGGAAAAATTAAATATAAAGACCATTCCGTTGGTAGTAAACCTCGGCGACAACTCTTATCAGGACGGTATTGATATAACTCCCGACGATATTTATAAATATCACGACGAGCACGGAGTTTTACCTAAAACCAGCGCGGCAAACGTTGACGATATGCTCAACTTCTTTAAGCCCTTCGTTGATCAGGGCTATTCTATCGTTCACTTTACCATCAGTTCAAATATGTCATCCACATACCAGAACAGCTGCATCGCAGCCGATGAATATGATGACGTTTATGTAGTTGATACTAAGAATCTTTCTACTGGCGAGGGTCTTCTTATCTTAAAGGCTGCCGAGTGGGTAGCTGAAGGTTTTTCCGCTAAGGAAGTATATGATAAAGTTAACGAACTTATCCCGAATGTGGACGCTTCCTTTGTGATTGATAGTCTTGAGTATCTGCACAAGGGCGGAAGATGCTCGGCGCTTGCCGCTCTCGGCGCAAATCTTTTAAAGCTTAAGCCCTGTATAGAGGTCAAAGACGGCTCTATGGGTGTCAGCAAGAAATACCGCGGAAAGTACAGCGAAACTCTAAGGCAGTATGTTGCTGACCGCCTTGCCGACTATTCCGATATAGACCTCTCGCGAGTTTTTGTGACCCACGCAGGATGTGACGAAGAAATCGTACAGCAGGTGGTAGATCAGGTTAAGGCAACTGCTCCCTTCAGCGAGCTTATTATCTCCCGCGCAGGTTGTACTATATCCGCCCATTGCGGCAGAAACACTCTCGGTGTTCTTTACATCAGAAAATCCGCAAAATAAGATGACAAATTGAAGCATTGCTGCATAATATAAGACAGGGAGCAAAAAGGATATCCCGCCTTTCGGCGATAGACCGCGGTCCTGTCTTTAAGATAACCGAAAACACAGTCTCCCTTGAATATAAAAAGCCATCCGAAAGCTCGGATGGCTTTTTTGTTTATTTATTATCATCCTCAGGAATTATCTGCTTGTCGCTGAACAGGGTTTCCTCTCCATCCTCTTCGTCTTCCGGTACCGGAAGTCCAAGGCTGCGACGAAGCTCAATATCATCATTAGGATGCAACTCGTAATAAGGGTCTATCATAAGCTTTCTTACGCTCGGGAATACACAGAACTGAATAAGCAGATGCTTGAATCCAGGGAAGAAAAGTAGGTTTAAAAGCAACACTATTACAGCAACAAAAATGAATACTTCTGCTTTTGCCGAGCACAAAAGGCATATTCCAACCGTCAAAGCGTACCAAATAATAGAGCAAATACCGACAAGAATATTGTTCTTGAGATTTATAAACACAAAATAAAATGAATTCTTAAGAATTTTACCTATCGGCATATTGAAGGTTATCATAATAAGCCATATGTAATATTTCATAACAGATATTACAAAAAAGAGACTTATCATAAGACCTGCACCGAGCATGCCTCCCCAGCCTCCGAGAGACTCCTGAAAATTAAAATAATAAAGCAGTCCCGCAGCCACTACGGACGCTGTAACCATCACATTTATTATACCGACAACAAGCGCTTGCTTCCAATTCTTCTTTATGGTTTCAAAAAAGTCGCTGATGCCGAAAGAATGTTTATCTCTTGCCATATTGCGGGCGATATTTGTCATACCTGCGCTGCCGAGTCCTGACGGGATAAGCAAAAGATTCAAAAGCGCACAAATGATACCCGAAGGCATAAGCTTCCATATATTTCTAAACCAAGTTTCAAAAAATACTATAAAAGTGCGTTTCTTGGGCGCGTCCTTGCTGATTCCCGGACCGGGATTATTGTAACTGAAAAATCCGTTAATTCCCATTAATTTTTCCTCACTTCTTTATGAAGACCATTTTTTCAAAAAGGTTTATTCTCTTGTATCCCAAGGTGTAGCAGATATGGCAAATTATCGGCACAACGATAACATTCAAAAATGCTGCCAAGACTCCCAGCCAACCGATATCTGCAAGTTTTGTCGTACTTCCAATGACAAGCTCGTTATAAGCAACAAGATGATAGTTTGCAAACCTAAAAACAGCCAATGACAGTTCACCTATAAATCCCGCTTTACCGAGAATAAGCACCATATAGGTAATCAGAGAAAATAACGCCGAAGCTATTCCCATCTTCAGTCCCTTAAATCTATCGTACTGCATTCTTCCAAACTGCACCTTATTGCCGTCTGAATCTCCCATATTGTAAGTCACAGGATACAGGAACATTACAAGAGTTCCAAGAGTGCATATCTGACAAATGATCAACATCACCGCTTTTGGCCCGCTTGCAAGCTTTGAATAAGTGTTTACAACCCTTATCTCTCTGCCCTCATCCTCATACTGCTTCAAAAGAGCATCCTCGCCGTCACTGAGTTTATGGGTATAAAGCTCTATAACCTCGTCCTGTTCATTAAGTCCGTACACGGTATATCCCGTCTGCGTAGTGCCCAAGCTTGTAAAAACGAAGGACAGCGCAAAATAAATAATTATCGCCATAGTCAGGCATATTAAATACTTTAATAGAATAGAAAAATTAAGTCTTACTGTTTGCTTATCCACTCTTTTGTTCCTCCTTTGCTTAAGCAGAGGAGGAATATCCAAACCCGATTTTGACAGGCCGATTTTCACCTCTACTGTGTTAAAATACTCGCAAATCCGTTAGGATTTGCTGCGTTTTATGCCTTGCCGATGCAAATATCGGCAATGTCAAAATTCTACGACCTAAAACGAGCAGAATTTTGAGTGATTTTTGGTGCAGTGAAGGTGGCAAGGCTAACGCCTGCCACCGCCAATAATCCAAAAAACGCCTAAATTATACCGTTTTAGGCGGGTT
>JAZQER010000045.1:0-7006 GCA_045539095.1 Acutalibacteraceae bacterium
CCTTTGGGTCTTTTGTTATTTGGTGATCTATCGGAGATTCGAACTCCGGACACCTTGATTAAAAGTCAAGTGCTCTGCCAACTGAGCTAATAGATCATTTTTGCGACTATGATATTATATCAACTGAATATACAATTGTCAAGGATAATTTTAGCCTTATTTGAGGAAAATTCGGGAGGTGAAGGAAAAAAGCCTTCCCTCCCGAAAAAATTATTATTTCACAACGATATTTACAAGTTTTTTAGGCACATAAATCTGTTTTACAACGGTCTTACCGCTAATTTCTGCGTCTACCGCAGACTCAGCTTTAGCAAGCTCAATAGCGTCCTCAGAAGAAATATCAGCGGCGACATATATCCTTGCTTTTATTTTACCGTTTACCTGCGCGACAATTTCAACCGAAGCATCAACACATTTTGCAGGATCAAACTTAGGCCATTTTGTCTCATTTAGCATACCCTCAAAGCCTGCATTTACCCAAAGTTCCTCAGTTATATGAGGAGCAAATGGATTAAGAAGAATAAGAAGTGTCTTGAACTCGCCCTTTGTTACACTTCCGACATTTGCAATCTCATTGAGAAGTGCCATCATAGCGGCAAGAGCGGTATTCATTTTAAGAGCTTCAATATCCTCAGTTACCTTTTTAACAGTCTTGTTAAAGGCTACTTCGAGCTTAGAGGAATAACCATCGCCATCAACAACATTATCTGCAAGAGACCAGACTCTTTCAAGGAAGCGCTTACAGCCTTTAATAGAATCAGATTTCCAGGGAGCTGCCTTTTCAAAGTCTCCGATAAACATTTCGTAGAGACGCATTGTGTCGGCACCGTAATCTCTTACGATATCGTCGGGGTTAACTACGTTTCCTCTCGACTTTGACATTTTTTCTCCGTTTTCACCAAGAATCATACCGTGGCTGGTTCTCTTTGCATAAGGCTCTGCATTAGGTACAACACCGATATCATAAAGGAATCTGTGCCAGAATCGGCTGTAGAGTAGATGGAGTGTAGTATGCTCCATACCGCCATTATACCAGTCAACAGGAGCCCAGTATTCAAGAGCTTCCTTCGATGCAAGCTCATTTTCGTTATCAGGGTCGCAATAACGAAGGAAGTACCATGAAGATCCTGCCCATTGAGGCATTGTATCAGTTTCTCTAAATGCCTTACCGCCGCATTTTGGACATGTAGTATTAACCCAATCGGTCATCTTTGCAAGCGGAGACTCTCCGTTATCGGTAGGCTCATAGGACTCAACATTAGGCAGAACAAGAGGCAACTCACTCTCAGGCAGGGTTACATAGCCGCACTTTTCACAATGAACAACCGGAATCGGCTCACCCCAATATCTCTGACGCGAGAAAACCCAGTCGCGAAGCTTATAATTTACCTTTAACTGTCCGAGCTCACGCTCAGCTAACCAATCAGTAATCTTCTGTTTTGCTTCATCTACAGAAAGTCCGTCTAGGAATCCCGAATTTACCATAATTCCAGCACCACAGTCGGTGTATGCCTCTTTCTCGGGGTTGCCGCCTGCAACAACCTCGATTATAGGAAGGTCGAATTTTTTAGCAAATTCCCAGTCACGCGTGTCGTGGGCGGGTACTGCCATAATGGCACCAGTACCGTAGGAAATAAGTACATAGTCGGAAATGAATATCGGAATTTCCTTGCCGTTTACGGGGTTTATAGCCTTTACCCCGTCAAGACAAACACCTGTCTTGTCCTTAGCCATTTCGGTTCGCTCGAAGTCGCTCTTTCTTGCGGCAGCATCCTGATACGCCTTAATCTCATCGACATTGTTAAGCTTATCTGCCCACTTTACGAGAAGAGGATGCTCTGGAGACATTACCATATAGGTTGCACCGAAGAGTGTATCTGCACGGGTTGAGAATACTAAAAGGTCATCCCCTGCCGTTGTTGCAAATTTAATCTCGGTACCTGTTGATCTTCCAATCCAGTTTCTCTGCTGAATTTTAACACGCTCAATGAAATCAACATCATCAAGACCGTTAAGAAGCTTTTCAGCATAATCAGTAATTTTAAGCATCCACTGGCTCTTATTACGGCGAACAACCTCGCTCCCGCAACGCTCACAAACACCGCCTACAACCTCTTCGTTAGCAAGAACGCACTTACAAGAGGTACACCAGTTAACTGCCATTTCTTGTTTATAAGCAAGACCTTTTTCAAAGAGCTTTATAAATATCCACTGTGTCCACTTGTAGTATTTCGGGTCAGTTGTGTTAATTTCTGCAGACCAGTCAAATGAGAAGCCCAAAGATTTTAACTGCTTTTTAAAATTAGCGATATTATTTTCGGTAACGATAGCGGGATGAATATGATTTTTGATAGCAAAGTTCTCAGTAGGAAGACCGAACGCATCCCAGCCCATCGGATAAAGTACATTATAGCCCTCTAGTCTCTTCTTACGGGCAACTATATCAAGCGCGGTGTAAGAACGGGGATGACCTACGTGAAGTCCCTGACCCGAAGGGTACGGAAATTCAACAAGCCCGTAAAATTTAGGAAGAGTATAGTCCTTCTTGGTTTTGAAGGTTTGCTTCTCATCCCATATGTCCTGCCATTTCTTTTCAATTTCAGCGTAATTATAATGCATTTTAATCTTCCTCTCTGGCATTATCAAGAATATTATCTAAATCGAGCTTATTACCATCTGCCCACATACGGTCGAGGTTATAGTAATCTCTGGCATCTGCGGAGAAGATATGGATAACCACTCCACAATACTCAAGCAGTAACCATCCTGTAGCCTTACCTTCAATATGGTCAGCGGTAAATCCTGCTTCTTCAAGCTTCTCTTCAACCTCTTCAGCCAAAGCCTTTATGTGGCTTTGAGAAGTGGCTGTTGCCATTATAAAGTATTCAGCAATTACCGTTAGTTCACCAACATGGATTGCGTTTATATTGCGCGCTTTCTTATTATTCAACGCGTTAACTGCAATTTCAATAATTTTTTCGCTCTTCAAAACTATTCCTCACCTTAAATTATTTTACTTTTATAATAATCAAACGCTGCAAGAGTATTAGGATGCACTTTAAGTTTGCGATCAGAAAGATCATTGATTGTATATTCGAGGGCATAGACCACCGCCGAGTATAACGATCGATTGGCAAGCTCTCTCATTACATTTACATCGGGATAATCTCTATCTGCCGATGTAAAATCAGCAACAAAAATGATAAGCTCTAAAAGAGTCATGTTATCTTTGCCCGTGGTATGATATCTTATAGCATTAACCACATCACTATCATTGATATTCAAAACTTTATCAACATAAATCGAACCCGATATAGAATGCCAAAGTTTAGGTGCATTCATCTCTGTATCTGATAGTATTATATCAAAGTCTTTAAATATCTTCAAGTGTTCATCTTCGGAAAAATTCTTTGTTATGTCGTGAAGCAGTCCGGCAAGATAGGCTTTTTTAGGATCGGCTCTATACTTGATTGCAAGTCTTTCGGCTTCATCGGCAACGGCAAGAGAATGAAAATATCTATAATCATCAAGCTTGTCCCGAATTATTTTTAAATATTTTTCGTACATCAGGTTTATTCTCCATATATCTTATTATCGGTTATATAATCAAAAACCTCTTTTGAAAGGAGATTTCTAACAGATTCCGATCTTGAAATATTTTCTCTGATAAAGGTTGAGGAAACGTTGGTAATCTCAATATCAATTACATCAATCTCAGCGCCTTCTTTACGAAGTTCTGCAACCGCCTCGTCAAAAATATCAACGCTTTCCCCTCGGCGTCTAAAAACAACGAGAGACGCCATCCTCAAAATATCTGTATATCTGTACCACGTTCTAAAGCTAGTTACCATATCTCCACCGATGCAAAGCAAAAGCTTAGATTCAGGATAAATTTCAATGAGTTCAGATAAGGTATCAAAAGTATAGCTCTTATTGGGCCTTTTAAGCTCAATATCAGAAATCTTTGCCTTATCAAACTTATCACACACTAGAGATAGCATCTTCATTCGATCTTCATCGCTTGCGAGATCACTTACTGTTTTATGAGGCGGTATTTTAGTAGGTATAACAAGAACTTGGTCGATAAACGGTAATTCGCAAATTGCCGAAAGCATTTGTATGTGCCCGGTATGGATAGGATTAAAGGTTCCGCCGAAAACTGCAACCGTTTTCATTCTTATTTTACCAACTTTATAGTTTTATTATCAATACTTTCGCGATACAAAATAAAGCGTGTGCCGATAACCTGTACCACATCTGCCCCGATTTTTTCGGAAATAATATCCGCCGCCTCTCTAGAAGAGACAGGAGAAGTCTCAAGAGTTCTTACTTTTATAAGCTCTCTTGCCTCTAGAGCATCATCAATTTGTTTTACGGTCTGCTCACTTATACCCGCCTTCCCTATTTGAAGAATAGTATCAAGGCTGTTAGCCATACCTCTAAGCTGTGCTCTTTGTCTTGAATTTAACATATTATTCTTCCTTTAACATTTCAGATAATTTATCTTTAAGCGCACGAAGTGCTTTTCCTCTGTGGCTTATACTGTCTTTTTGTTCATCAGAGATCTCGCCGAAGCAGCCAAGCTCTGAAATGAAGAGAACATCGTAACCGAAGCCCTTTGTACCTCTCATCTCGTATGCAATTACCCCTTCAACAGTGCCTTCTACCGTAATGATTCTGCCATCAGGAAAAGCACAGGCAACAGAAGAAATAAATCTCGCAGTTCTTTTTTCTTCAGGAACATCCCGCATTGCATCAAGAAGCTTCAGATTATTTTTAAGGTTATCACAAGGTTCTCCCGCATATCGCGCAGAATAAACACCCGGTGCGCCGTCAAGCGCATCTACAGAGAGTCCGGAATCATCTGCAATGGTGGGGAGTCCTGTTTCTTTAAGACCTGCAAGAGCTTTTATGACAGCATTATCCTTAAATGTTTCTCCGTCTTCTATTACTTCAGGGAATTTTCGGTCGAAGTCTCTTTCACAAAGAGGATTTATTCCAAGCGGAGATAGTATTCTTTCAAGCTCTGCAAGCTTTTTAAGATTTTTAGTAGCAACAAAAAAATCCATCTAATCCTCCGCATCAAATAAAGCATTTGTAAATTCTGTAGGGTCAAATGGCTGAAGATCATCAATCTGCTCTCCAACACCTATAAACTTAACGGGGATTTTTAGATCGCGACTGATCGGAACAACGATTCCTCCCTTTGCGGTACCGTCAAGCTTGGTCAGAACGATACCGGTAATATCGGTAACATTTGAAAATTCTTTAGCCTGATTAACGGCATTCTGACCCGTTGCAGCGTCAAGCACAAGTAGTGCTTCAACTGAAGCATGAGGCAGCTCGCGGTTAATCACACGATACATTTTGGCAAGCTCATCCATAAGATTTTTCTTATTATGAAGTCTTCCTGCTGTGTCGCATATAAGGACATCTGCACCCTTAGATTTAGCGGACGCGATTGCATCAAATATAACCGATGCAGGATCAGTTCCTTTAACACTTTTGATTATCGTGACGCCTGCACGGTTTGACCACTCCTCAAGCTGCTCAATGGCAGCCGCACGAAAGGTATCAGCCGCAGCAAGCATAACATTTTTACCTTCGGCTTTCAGCCTTGCCGCAAGTTTACCGATAGTTGTAGTTTTTCCAACGCCGTTAACACCTATCACCATAATGACAGATGGCTTTGTCTGAAGCTTTAGTTGATTATCTCCGCGAAGCATATCAGCGATAATACCCTTTAGAGCAGCTCTAACCTCTGCTGGGTCAGTTATTCTTTCGGCTTTAATATCGGCACGCAGTCTATCACATATCTCTTCTGCACAGTTGCAGCCGATATCAGCCATAATAAGTATCTCTTCAAGCTCTTCAAGCAGCTCATCATCAACCTTTGTAAAACTGCTTATGACCGAATTTACAGAGCTTATAAAGTTTGTCCTTGTTTTAGAAAGACCTGTTTTAATTTTGTCAAAAAATCCCATTAGGATCACCCATTCTCCAGTTTGAGCATTTTTTCAAGACTTGAAACATTTAGTTCAAGCAATTTAGAAATGCCTTTTTCCTGCATTGTTACACCGTAAAGCATATCTGCAGCCTCCATAGTACCGCGTCTGTGAGTAATGCAGATAAACTGTGTGTTAAAATCATTGCTCTTCATATAGTCGGCAAATCGGTCGACGTTTATATCATCAAGCGCAGTATCAACCTCGTCGAGAAAGCAGAATGGCGGAGCATTAACACGCATTATTGCAAAATAGATTGCGAGGGCAATAAGAGCCTTTTCACCGCCCGAAAGACCGTCCAAAGTAGGTACATTCTTACCGGGTAACTTTACAACAATATCTATTCCACTTTCAAGAACATTGTTAGGATCAGAAAATACTAACTTTGCAGTACCCCCGCCGAAAAGGTCGGTAAATGTTTTTGAAAAATGCTCATTAATACTGTTAAATCCAACAACAAAAAGTTCCTTCATTTGCTCAGTCAGCTGAGAAATAAGTTTATCAAGCTCTGCTCTGGAGTTTTCTACGTCATCTACCTGTTCTTTTAAGAAGGTATAGCGTTCGTTAACTTCCTTATATTCTTCAATTGCCGAAACATTAACATGACCGAGGTTGCGTATCTTTCCTCTTACCCCAGCAAGCTGCTTTCTGGCAGCAGCAGGATCCTCAACGGGAGCGCATATCTCTTCTGCCTCGCTTCGTGTCAACTGATACTCATCAAATAGCTGTTTAATAACATCGTCGCACTCTCTTGTAATGTTATCTCTGCGCTCGCTAAGACGGGCGAGCTCACCGCTAATTTTTTCACGGTCCGAAGTAAGCTCTTTTTCACTTGCGCGAAGAAGAGTACCTGACTTTTCAATATCAGCTCTTCTCTCAATAAAGGAAGCTATATCAGATTCGAACTGAGTGCAGGTAGATTTAAGAGTTGCGATAGATGCTTCAATTTCAGAAACAGTGGCATTAATGGCTATGTTTTTCTCATTGTAAACCCCTATCTC